>NZ_DEXU01000025.1:0-79352 GCF_002364295.1 Idiomarina sp. UBA3176 | reverse complement strand
TCCGTAAAATCTGGGTAGAACCCTACTTTTTGCTATCGCTTCCAGTTTAATTGTGTCTAATGCCTTTGCTTTTTCTGCCGAGCAAAGCGAGCAGAATAATGAAGTGCCGAAAACAGTGGCTGAAGCTGAGAAGTCAATTAAATGGCTGGATGATGAATTACAGCCAACAGATGACAGAAGTGAAGCCGAATATTTATTAGATAAAGTAGAAAAGACAGACGGCGGTTTTCGCCTGTATATCAACTACATTGATGGCGGGCCTTATTATGAAACCGGTGCTGATTCCCTTAATTTTGCTGAGGCCATAGCGATTGGGCCGTATAAAACCTACTTTGAATCTGGTGTTTTAAGATCGGAAGGTCAGCGGGATACTAATGGTGAACAGCAAGGTGAAACCACCGTTTACTCCCAAAATGGTCATAAAAAACGTGAGATGACCTATAAAGATGGTGAGCTCAATGGACCTTACAGAACTTATGCGTCGACAGGTTACTTATTGACCGAAAAAACCATGAAAGACGGTGAACGTAATGGTTTGATGCGTCATTATTATGAAAATGGTCAGGTTAAGTATGAAGTTGAATATAAAGATGATGTTGAGCAAGGAATAGGAAAACGTTGGGACTTTGAAGGGAATTTGGTTAAAGAATCCTTTTATGAGGACGGTGTGCTCAATGGTTTGTCGACGGACTATTATGAGAATGGTTCGGTTAAACGAACGCAAGAATATAAAAATCGTAAACGAGTAGGCGAAACTAAGCTGTATTACGAGAACGGCGAGCTAAGGCAATATGAAAAGCGTAACGACGATGGAAAACTGCTTACATCCCGTAGCTATGATGAAAGCGGTCAGTTAACACGCTCAATGGAACATGTTGAAACCGCTGAGCATGGTTTAGTCGAAGAGAAAAAATGGTACAACGACTCGGAGCAACTGACTCGCTTAAATCGTCAGGCTGTTGATAATAGTTGGCGGTTAAACGAAAGCTATGACGAAGATGGAAACGTGCGAGACCGCCGCGAGTTTAAAGGCTACGATCTGCATGGCCTTTATATTTCCCGATATGGAAATGGTCTGGAAAAAGTCCGTTTCGTTGAAGGTAAACGGCATGGGCCTTATACGATAACGGATAAAGACGGAAAGGTTACGACGTCCGGTGAATACGACCATGGTAAGAAAGTCGGTGAATGGGTTTCAAAAGACAGCTACGGTAAGATAAACGAGCATTACGACGAAGAGGGTAAGCTTGATGGTGTCCGTGAAGTCTATGGTGAAAATGGCGACTTGCGTTTACGCGAGCACTATAAAGACGACTTGTTAGACGGGGCTTACCAGGAATACGCCGACGGTGAAATCGTTGTTGAAGGCGAGTATGTCGAGGGTAAACGCGAGGGAGAATGGCAAGTTGCGCTTGGCTATGCGCCTTATGAAATATCCCGGGGAAGCTATGAAAACGGCGTTAAAGTAGGGGAGTGGCGTACTTACTCTCCACAAGGTTACTTGCGTGGCGTTGAGTCCTTCGATAGTGAAGGCTACCTGGACGGTATTGTTGTCAACTTCACAGATGAAGGCGCATTGTTCAATATCAGCGAGTATAAAAGAGACAGGCGACATGGAAAAAGCTGGTCTTATACTCAGTCAGGGCAACCGTTTTCAATCTCGGTTTACGAGGATGGCCGGTTGAAAGATGAGCGCTTTGAGGATGAATTTGAACTGAGTGAATTCCCTTAAACGAAAGCTTATTAACCTTGACTAATACGTGTTGGCAGCGTGAAAATAGCTGCCAACACATTAATATTCGAAGTTAACTCAAGTTTTAGTTCTTTCCCTGAATACTCTGAATATTTTCTGCAGTAAGCTCCACAATACGCTGCCGTGCTTCAGGTGATGTCCAGGCGTTGTGAGGCGTGACAATCAGGTTTAATCCTTCGTTCATCGCATCCAACAAGGGGTTGCCATCTTTAGGTGGTTCCTGAGGCAGAACATCAGCGGCAACACCGCCAATTTTTCCCGCTCGTAGCGCTTCAGTTACATCCTGTTCATTGATAACACCACCTCGGGCATTATTAATAATCAGAGCGTCTTTTTTACAAAGTTTGAGATTATCTGCGTTAAGCAAATTTTTGGTGTCATTCGTTAACGGACAGTGAAAAGAGATGACGTCTGCAGAAGGTAGTAGCTCATTTAGCGTTGGCCGCGGATCATCTTTCTTTCCGGGGCGTGCTGAGAACTCAACGTGTATCCCCAAAGCTTCTGCCAGAGTTTTTACCTCCTGGCCGAGCTCACCAGAGCCAACAATAACTAACTTCTTGCCGGCTAGTTGAATAATGGATGGGTCTAACAGGCAGAACATGGACGAACTTTGCCAGTCACCGGCTGCGACTCGTTTTTGCATAACAGGTTGCTTAGTCGCCAGCGAAAGCATCATCATTAAAGTATGCTGAACCACGCTCTCTGTACCGTAAGCTTCAACATTTTTAACCGGAATATTCAGCTTTTTTGCTGCCGCTAAGTCAATATTGTTCATTCCGGTGGCTAACACGCAAATTAGCTTTAACTGCTCAGCGGTCTCAATAGCCTGTTCATTAATGACGACTTTATTTGTTATAACAATTTCAGCATCGTTAATCCGCTCATTAACCTGCTCGGGCGTTGTTGAATCATATAAAATCAGCTCGTCGACGGACTTTTCAATGGCGGAAAGATCAATACCTTTGCCCAGGGTTTCTGCATCGAGTATGACAGCTTTCATTAATTACCTCTTAATGGCGTCTTTGTTTGCATAGGAGCTAAACATCTTACCAGAAATTATAAAAACACATTTAGTTAGGCTTAATTTCGTTTTTTAGCACCATTTAGAGTCATGGAACCAGTTTGTTATGGGCCGAGTTTTACAAATATTGACTGGTATCGAAAAGACCGAAGCATTAAACTGACCACCAAATTTTAACTAATTTATATGTTGATTGCCGTGCTCTATCAGAAAAACAACAAAGCTCTTATTGAATTGCTAAAGCGCACTGAAACTCAGGCGCATAACAGCCGTACCCGCGAGAATCTCGACGCGGTTATTGATGACCTGAAAGCCTTTTCTGGAAGCTACCAGTTTAATATGAAAGCTTACTGGATAGCCTTTACTGTTCTTCTGTTGGCAACCTCCGCATTAACATACTGGGATTGGTCTCAGTGGCAACGTTTTCAGCAAAGTACCTGGATTATTCTGGCCGTAGGTAGTGTTTTAACTTTGGTTGCCGGAATTACCGCTTTTTACCCGGGCAGGCTTATGACCAAGGCGTCGCATGCTTTACTGCAACGCGATGGTTTACTGGATAATGACTTGTCGCCTGCTGTATTTGAGAGCAGAACTGCGTCAAATGAGTTCCAGCAACGCTTCAGTGACTTTAACCGCGGTAATTACAAGCGTGAAATTCACGCGCTTTATGATGGAAGCTACAGCGGCAGCGAATATTCCTTTCAGTATCAGTATTATCACTTTCACTATGTTGATGAGCGGATTGTCACTGAAACCTATACGGACAGCAAAGGTGAGGTAAGAACACGCAGAAAGAAAGTGTACGATCATTATGATCGCTACGGGCTTATTTTGCCTTTCGGCTTGTTACGCAATGTTGCTGTTGTAGGTTTTGGCCTTCCTGGGGCAGGAAAAGCCACCTATAAGCCTGCGTCCAACCGGTTTAACAAAGAGTTTAAAGTGGTAGCTGCCAGTGAATTGGAAGCTGCAAAAGCGATGAAACCAACCGTGGTTATCGCTTTTGAAGAGTTCTTTGAGGTACTATCGCAGATGAATTTCGAGGTGAATGACGCCGGTGATTTGTGTCTTTCGTTCGCGGACAAAGACCTTATTGCCACAACTAAAGACGCTAAGATATGCGACTATGAGGCTTTTATTGAAGCTCTGGACGGCGAGCAGGAATTTGCAAAGTTAAGAACGTCGCTTGATTTTATTCACTATTTAATGACCAAATTAGACAGTAACTTTTAGGAGTAAAACAATGACAGGAACATGGATAGCTATTGGCATAGCCCTTGTTTTAGTGATAGCCGTTATTGCTATATATAACGCCATTATTAGCCGCGCAAATGCTGTCGAGAGAGCATGGGCTAATGTTATTACACAAGAGCGTCAAAAAAATAAAATTATTCCGCACTTAGAAGATGTCGTGAAAGACTATAAAGAGTTTGAGCAGGGCACTCTGACTAAAGTGACCGAATTGCGTAGCGCTCTGCAGGGGTTGGATAGTGGTAAAGTCGATACGGCTAAACTTGAGCAGGCGGAAGCCAGGACTGGCGAGCTGCTTAAAAGCCTTAACGTTACTGTCGAGAACTACCCGGAACTGAAGGCTTCAGAAACTTATCAGAAATTGATGAGAGAAATTACCGACCAGCAGGAAAACATTGGTGCGGCAATTCGCATCTTTAACCAGAACGTAGAAGACTTTAACAACGGTATTGAAGTGTTCCCAAATTCATTGGTTAACTCTATGCTGAACCATAAAGAAAAAATAAAAACTTTCTCCGACTCTCAGGCTGAAGAAGGTTTTGAGTACAAGCCGAATATTTAAGGTTTTCTGAACTAGCCCGGGAGAGCCCGTTTATTTTCACGCGGGCGCTCAGCCCGGAAAGAATAACTGCCAGTAGTTCATGCTAGTACGTCCTTGATAGAGCAGTTGAGCTTTAGAGTTGCCAGGTCATCGGCTCGTGTTTTCCCCAGAGTTAACAGAGCGACAGGTTGATTGTTTTGGTGAGCCTGGCGGGCAAAGCGATAACCGGAAAAGACCATAAGTGAGGTACCAATAGCCAGCAGGGCGTTGCTGTCTTCTATAGCCTTTTGAGCTTCTTCAACCCGTGGGCGGGGCACGCTGTCACCAAAGTACACGACATCCGGTTTTAGAATACCGCCGCAGCTTTGGCAGGCGGCGACTTTAAATTGTTCAAAGTCGGCTTCAAGGTCAGCGTCGCCGTCCGGTGCGGCGGTTGCCTCTAGGGTCGCAAAGTCCGGGTTCAATTCCAGGCTGCGTTCATGCATCTCCAACCGTGGGGTTATTTCCCTACAGCTCATGCAAACCATGTCGTTGGCGTATCCGTGTAAGTTAATGACATGCGTGGCTCCGGCTTTTTGGTGCAAGCCGTCGACATTCTGCGTGATAACACAGCCAATAAGTCCTTGCTGCTGTAATTCTGCTATTGCGTAATGCGCTGAGTTAGGCTTCGCGTGATAAAGCACGGGCCAGCCAAATAAGCTCCGCGCCCAGTACCTTTTTCGTACTGCTTCGCTGCGCATGTAATCCTGATGCTGAACCGGAGGTGTGCGCTTCCATTCGCCTTTATTATCGCGATAGTCAGGAATTCCTGAGTCTGTACTTATGCCTGCGCCGGTAATGACTGTTACGGGAGCATTGTCTCGCAAGAACGTTATTAAAGCCTTACGAGCCTCGGTAGGGTCAGTTATTGTCATATTAATGGAAACGCATATGTGAGTTACTACTTTTATAATAAGTTATCACTGCTGGGCATTAAGAGAAAATAAGTTAAGTAAAAAATCCGCAAATCTCATCAGTGACTATACTAAATCATGCTAGCTTTTTGGGCATTCATTGTTTTGATGGAGTTAGAGTATGAAAAAGTTAGTTTTGACTATGATGTTCTCTTCGTTAGCACTTGTGGGTTGTGAAAATATGAGTAACACCCAGAAAGGCGCGTCTATTGGTGCTGTCACTGGAGCTTTGCTGGGTAAAGGTACGGGCGATCATGATAAAAGCCGTTATGTCTGGGGCGCGGCGGTAGGCGCGTTGGCCGGAGGTGCTATAGGCTCTTATATGGATAAGCAGGAAGAAGAGTTCCGGGAAGAACTGGCTGACAGTGGTGTGAAGGTAATACGTGACGGTGATAACCTGCGTTTGCAGTTACCCAGTAACATTACGTTTGCTACCGGCAGTGCGAATATTTCTCAAAGCTTCAACCCAGTACTGGACGATGTTGCGCGAGTACTGAAAAAGTACGAAAAAACCACCATGCTGATAGAAGGGCACACCGACAGTACAGGCTCTGCTGAATACAACCAGCAACTGTCGTTAAATCGTGCTAATGCGGTACGCAATAATTTAGTGGGTAACGGCGTGGACTCCCGCAGGGTAACAACCGAAGGTTATGGAGAAAGTATGCCTGTTGCAGATAACGATACCGAAAGCGGACGTCAGTTAAACCGTCGGGTAGAGTTACGTATTGTTCCCAATACTAAATAACGGGCCTTAGCTTTCGTTAGCCCTTATCACTTATCAATAAAGGGCTAACGTTTAAGTTCCAGCAGCTGGTTATTGGCCGGCAAAGCGTGCATCTTTTTCAGTTCAAAGCCTTGCTGATTGGCCAGCTCTGCAATCCATTGCCAATCACGTATTCCCATGTCGCTGTTACGCGATTGCAGCGACTGGTGAAAGCGACGATTACTGTCGCTGGTAAAATGACCGTTGTCGTTAAAAGGTCCGTAAATACATAAACGCTCCACACTACTAAGCTCCCCTCCCAAATGCTCGAAGAGCCTTTCAACCCCTTCTTTGGGCATAATATGGCAGGTATTTGCGGTGAAAAGAGCATTGAATGTTCCTTCCGGTGCGTCTGCAAACACATTAAATTCAACCGGTAATGGCTGGTCGGCTACACCTTCTTGTTTTATCCGGGCTGTTACTCCCGGTAGGTACTCTTTCTGATCACTGGCTTGCCAATGAATATTAGGCAGTTGGCTGGCAAAGTACACGGCATGTTGGCCTGTACCACTGCCTACTTCCAGAGCACGAGTGCAGTCTGAAAACGCTGTTTTAAGAACCTGGAGTATAGGATCTTTGTTGTTTTCACAGGCTTGCGAGAAAGGTAATTCCATATAAGGTCACTGTGGTTGTGTCGAATAACTTAAGAGAAAAACGACTAAAAGATAGCACATGTCCGAATTTTACAATAACCGCAGTGCAATACTTTATAGCTTAGCTATTAAAAACTGGCAGGAGATTTTGTGATGATTAACAGTAATCGTGTGAACCCTTATTTCCAGAAACCCTGAGGTTATGAAAGTTTTCTCAGAGTTAAATCAGGTGGTTGAGCATTCGACACTAGATAAGTCGTTGGCAGCACTGATTAAACTAAGAGTTTCCCAACTAAACACCTGCAGTTTTTGTGTTTCATTACACTATACTGAAGCTGTTGACGCGGGAATTAGCCCGGCTAAGCTGAGTTCTCTGGATGTAGCTCAGGAGCTTCCAGAGTTCACTGAACAGGAAAAAGCGGTTCTGGAGTGGGCGGAGTGTTTGACCTTTTTAACCAAAGGGAAAATTGCGGCTGATAAATTTGATCGTCTGGCAAAGGTGTTAGATGAGAGTGATATTGTTACCTTGACCGCGCTGATCAATTTAGTGAATGCCTGGAATCGGTTTGCTAAAGGCTTTGCGTACGGGGTTAATTGACGGACAGGAACTGAAGTGGATAACAACGATATTGTCTTTTCATTGCCAGCTTTATCATTGCGTCCCTATATTACGCATTACTGGCTGAGCCGAAATAATCATGACTCACATTGCCCGATTTTGCCTGACGGGACTATCGATGTGGTTTTTAATATTCGTATGTCCGGCAGTATTAATCGCGTCTACGGTGCGGTTACCCACAGAATAGATTATCCACTTGATCTGGGTAGCCGCTATTTGGGCATAAATTTTAAACCCGGGCAAAGCCGGCATTTTTTGACTGCTGCGGCTAATGAGTTTACCGATTACTATGAAGCGGCAGAAGAAACTATGGCGTTATCATTTAACGGAGTTGAAGAGACCTTGTGCGGTGGAAATATTTTCCGGAAACTGGATGTTTTATTAGAGTCTCATCTTCAGCAGAAGCCGCCTTCAACGTCGCCGATTGACCGATTAATCAAAGCACTAGAGGTTCATAAAGGTCAGCTATCACTAGCTGAATGTGCACATCTTTACGGGAAAAGTATTCGCCAGCTTCAACGAGACTTTATTCAGGCTGTTGGTATTTCAGTTAAGCTTTATGCTCAAATTATTCGTTTTCATTTTGCCTCTAAAGAGCTTTTAAAAGGCCACCATAATTTGGCCGGGCTTGCTGCCAGCCTCGGTTATACCGATCAAAGTCATATGAATCGTGATTTTCGTCGTTTTACAGAGTTATCTCCGTTAGCTTTTTCAGCCAGTGATGCCGCTTTTATACAAGATCGATATTTTCGCTTCCTTGATAACCGATTTTGAAGTGAAAGGCATTTGGTTTGCTTTGAATGCTGTTTTATAGGCAAGTCTAAAAGCCCCTACAGGTAACTGTAGGGGCTTTTGCTATTCGCAACCCATGCCTTCACCGAATTTAACGCAATAGGCTGTTAAGGTACTAATTTTGTTGTTTGTTAAAGTGTAAATATCGCAAAAAGCAAAACGTTGTTCAGGCTTAGTGCCGGTAACGGTTATTTCGCCGGTTATCGCCGCTTGTTCTCCATTTATAACGACTTTATCGTGAGTAATGGTTGCTTTCCCATCACCGCAATCCATGTTTTTCAACCAGTCGGCGAATGCGGCTTTGCCTTTCACTGCCTCTTCGCAATTTGCCATACGAAATTGAAAGTCCTCGCTGATGGCGTTCAGAATAATGCTGGTATCTTGAGTTGCCCAGGCATTACTGAAGTCTTTTAAGAATTGCTCTGTATTCTGCATAACGTTTCTCCTTAAGAGTAATGAAGGTGAACTTCATTTAATAGTCGTTTCATTAGATGGAGAATCGACAGAAAATCATGAGTTATTTAGTTTTTTTAATTGCTCTTGTAAATACCTGCGCTCTGCAGACTGACTGCTCAGTTCAATGGCTTGTTGATAGCATTTTGCGGCCTTTCGTAATTCTTTCAGTTGTCGATAAAAGTCCGCCTGACAGGCATGGAATAAATGATAATGCTCTAATTTACCTGAATGGTTTAACTGTTCAATGGCTTTTAAACCGCTTTCGGGGCCAAAGGCCATGGATAATGCCACCGCTCGATTGAGTGCTACGACTGGGGTATTCTGCATGTTTAGCAGAAGATCATAAAATGCGAGAATTTCCCGCCAGTTGGTATCTTTATAATGTTCAGCATTGGCGTGAAGTCCGGCAATAGCGGCTTGTATGGTATATGGCCCAATGTCCGGCCTTGGCAAGATACTTTGCAGCAAACTGTCTGCCTCGGTAATTTGCTGTTGGTCCCAAAGGCTTCTGTCTTGTTCTTCAAGTCGCAGCAATTGCCCCTTGTCGTTGGTTCGAGCCGTCCGGCGTGCAGACTGGAACAACATGAGTGCAAGTAGACCTTTTGTCTCGGTGGTATCAAGTAGTAATGATAGCTGTTGGGTTAAATGTATGGCTTCGTCCATAAGTGCTGAATTAATTAAACTTTCGCCTGATGAGGCGCAATAACCCTCGTTAAAAACAAGATAAATCACTTGTAGAACGGTATTCAGTCTCTTTGGTAATTGTTGTTTTTCGGGCACCTCGTATGGGATAGCGGCTTCACGAATTTTACGCTTAGCACGTACAATGCGTTGCGCGATAGTGGTGGGTTTTTGCAGAAAGGCACTGGCAACCTGCTCTGTGGTTAATCCACAAACTTCGCGTAAGGTTAGAGCTATACGTGCATCTTCCGGCAGTGCAGGGTGGCAGCAAGTGAAAATCAACCTAAGTTGATCGTCATTAATTTCATGCTCCGGAAAACTGAGCGAATAATCAGGCTCTTCATGCTCTTGTTCTGTAACCCAGGCCTTTTGTCGCTGTTGTTTACGTAGTCGGTCAATGGCTTTAAAGCGCCCGGTTGAGATTAACCAGGCACGTGGTTGTCGTGGAATACCCTCGGTAGGCCATTGCTTTAAAGCGGCAGAAAAAGCGTCCTGCATCGCTTCTTCTGCAAGTTCGAAGTCGCCGAGTAATCGAATTAAAGTCGCCAGCACTCTGCGTGACTGCTGCTTATAAAGTAATGACACCTGTTGCTGAATACTAAGTCCGGGCATTAAAGTTAAATATCCAGATTCCGTACGGGTCTGACTTCAATACAACCGACTCGCGCGGCGGGAATGCCCTTTGCGTAATCAATCGCATGATTGAGATCCCGCGCTTCAATCATATAAAAGCCGACTAATTGTTCTTTTGTTTCAGCAAAAGGACCGTCAGTGATGATAACTTCGTCACCACGCGGCCTTATGGTGGTGGCTGTTTCTATAGACTCGAGAGCTTCGCCTGCGATAAAAGTAGCGGAGGAATGCTGCTGTTCCGCATATGCGTTACATTCTGAGTCTTCAGGGCTCTCAGGGAGACTGTGCAGTTGCTTTTCATTGGCATAGACTAAACAAAGATACTTCATAACATTCACCTCTTCTTTACTTTTAGTTTAGTCGAATGAGGGAAAAGAAAATCGACACCTTTTTTACATCCAGGATTTTTTCAATGCTTCCACCTGATAAAGGCAGGAGTCTATGAGTTCCTCACCAGTTTGCGCGTTAATAAAAGGCAGGGTTTGCCCACCAGAAGCCAGTACAAATTTTACCGAACATAACTGAAAGCGGCGCATAAACCAGCTTTGCGAAAACTTTGTCTGCTGAACTTTGTGAATAGGGAAGCAGCGGTAATTCACTCCAATAAGGCCTTTTCTGAGATAAACAAAGTTATTGTCAATTGCATAGCCGCGGCGTTTCCAGGCCAGAATGATAAAGGCAGTAGACAGCACAAAGGCAGCAATTGAAGCTATTGCCAGTTCTGTTTTTTCAAAATAAGTAAGCACGGAGGCAAGAGGGACAAACAGCCAAAAGGCGATGAGCGTGTTTCTAATAGCCAGTCGCTTGCTGACCGGGTTATAGCTTATGCTGCTTAATTGATTATTGGGCCAGGTTTCTGTTGCCAATTTATGTGCTTCTTCGAGAGTAACCGATGGCACAATAATTTTTCCACCTGAAGTTCCTGCGGACTGGCGCTCAAAGTTGGCATTGAGCTGTTCGAATTTTAAGTTAACTCTTTGCAGCACGCGATCGAGCCAGTTTTGTTGTAAAGCAATCATTTGCAGTCGTGACAGCTTCATAACGACTTCGTGACGGGTAAAAAGTCCGTTGCGGCGAATATAACGATCGTCGCTGCGAGTTAACTTAAAGTCGTAGAAGGTGATTACAGAACCTAAGACAGAAATTAATGCCATTAGGGCAATAACAATAAAGGCGATAGAAAAGAAGAATAATACGTACTGCCAGAATGCGTATTGCGAAGAGGCCATAAGCGCATCAACGTCCACTCCGAAGCTTTCTATGCCTTCAACAACCCTGTCTGAAAAGGAGTTAAAGAAAGGCGCTAACGCACCCAATACAATCCAGATACGATTACTGGCCAGGCCATGAATAACTAAGTCCCGCATGGAGCGTGAATTTAGCAGGCGTTCCTCATTAGGTTGAGGTTGGTGGTCTGTTGCTTGATGAGTATCTTCGGTTTTATGAGCGAGTATTTCTTGTTTTAGAGACTCGGCTACGTTTTTGGGTAAAGCAATAATTTTTGCTTCGAGTTTATTGGAACCGGCCGTGTCCAGAAGCATGCAGACATGATTCGCTGGACGGTAGAAAATGGGTTGTTCAAAACGGACATTCTGTATGCGCTCGAAGGGAAGGTCGATATGGGTTTTCTGGAACACTCCGGAATGAATCTGAACTCGACCTTCGCTCAACCGATATTGATAGAAATAAAATTTGAGCAAAGCGGAGATAGCAACAAAGATTAATAGAGCGCCAAGCCCCGATAGTATTATTAAGGCATTTTCGGAAAACTGATTGTAGCCAACAAAAATAGCCGGCAGTAAATAAAATAAGTTGTTACCAATGGTTTTGATGAACTGAACAGCGAAATAAATAATCGCTACGGGTGATAGTTTCAGCCATTGGTCCTGATAACTAGTCATTGGCTGTGATGTCGCTATGGGTTAGTACGTAGGAACGGATTTCACGAGCTTTCTCTTCTGGTAAACCCTGTATTGCGAAAGTGTGCATGGTTCCGCCGGCGCTAAAAATTTCCAAACTGGCCAGTCCAAAGTGTCGGTCAATGGGCCCATGTTTTAATTCAACATGCTGAATACGTAAAATAGGCTGACTGACTACTGACTGGAATATAACACCACTACGATAGCTAAAGTCGTGCTCACGTATGGCATATCCTTTATTTTTGTCAGCTAAAATGCCATAAGCCGAACTTAATAAGCCAAACCCTCCGGCAGCTAATTGTATCTGAGGCAAATAAAGCTCGAGCAGCTTAGGAAGAGCAACCCAAGGCTGCCAATAAAGAATTAATAGGGCACTCACTACCACTAACCAAAAAACTAAGCGGCACATTAGATTGACCTTAATATAGGTGTTACTTAGTGGTGTAAAGTATTGAGCACTCACCTGCGGAAGGTCTTCAGGTGTTATGGGATGATTGCTAAATGCATCTTTTGACATAGTTTGGATTCTTATTTTTGTTATGTCGTAAAGTTATCAGTAATCTACTCGGTGTTCTAGTTCTAAGGGTATAAAAAAAGCGGCTTAGAAGCCGCTTTTTACCAGGGAGTATTTAAAAATAATTAATCTTCTTCGCGAACCTGAATATCGTTTTCGATGTCTTTAACACCTTTCACTGTAGCCGCCAAGTTTTCTGCGGTATCGATATCGGCATCGTTCTCAACGAAACCTGACAATTGAACAATTCCGTTGTTCGTTTCAACATTGATATCCATGCTGCTCAGGTTATCGTCTTCGAAGATAACTGCTTTGACTTTAGTGGTGATGACAGCATCATCAACATATTCACCAGCGTCTTCAGCTTTTTCCTCAGTGTAGCTTTTTGCTTCCTGAGCTTTGTCTTCAGTTTCTTGCATCGCGTTTTCAGTTTTATCTTCAGCTTGCTGCATAGTCTTTTCAGCTTTTGATTCCGCTTTTTCGGTTTCAGCGTCACTGCAGCCCGAAAGAGTCAGCATTGAAATTGCGATTAAACTTGCTGGTAGTGCCATTTTAAAGTTCTTCATGGGTAACCTCCTGTTATTAAAAAATCATTACCACACTCACTATAGCTGTAACTGTAAGAGTTTACGGTCACCTTTACAGATGTTTTGCAAAACTGCTGGCGCTTTGTACACCAGCAATTAACCTAAATACTTTAATTACTATATTTGTGGCGGATTTTTTCTCGCCGGAAGACTTTGTTTGTTTTTTCGGTCTACCCGACATTTCTCCGATAAAAAAACCTGCGCCTGCGGCAACGCAAAGAGCCGTGGGAGAGGCTAGTTTGTCATGAGTTGTTGAAATAACGCTTTGTGAACGAACCTTAACAGCTAATTTACGCAGCTGAAGGTCTTTTTTCGTTTGCGCTATTTGATAATCAAGGCTTGATGCCATAAGCTCTCCACTTAAAGACTGCTGCTGGTTTCTGCAAAAAGTAGATCGCGACTTCGTCGTTTTATATATCTAACAATATAAAAAGCCGCTGCCAGATGAACGACGGCAACAATGATTAATGCTGTTGTTAAAGATATTACACTACTATTTACAACCGCTATTACAGCAGCCGTAACTAAAACTGCCCACGCCGTAAAAGCTAAGCAAGCGGCCAGCACAGCGAAAGCGACCATACGCACAAAGCTCTCCCCAGCTCTACGGGTTTCCATACCCGCGAGCTGAAGTTGAGCTTTAACAACACCTCGAACTTCGCTTTCCAGAGCCTGAACCTGTTTAAGTAGGCTTTCTGTTTCGTTCGTATCGGTTTGATTATGAGCGGTCACTGAACAGCCTGCTTAATAAATAGCCACTTGCGGCCGCAATACCTAAAGATTTAATTGGGTTATCTTTAACGTAATCAGTTGCAGTTGAAAGCCATTTTTCCTGAGTTGCTTTAAGGTCTTGCCCTTTTTCCCCCAGGTTGTCAGAGGCATGCTTAGCTGCGTCCGCCACTTTATCGATGGTGTCGTGAGCTTTATTTGCAGACTTGTTTACTGCGTCTTCTGCTTTTGCTTGATTATTACTCATAATACCCTCGGTTTTTATTGAATGTACCTATTAAGGAAAGACGTAAATTCGGATATACGCAAATTTTTTACACTGCTTTACAAACTGTAAAGATGAATATTTTTCGGTATTCGATAGGAATAAACTAAAAAGCCCCTAAAAAGATCAGTGTTATTCTTGTTATTGATTGGGATCAATATCGTCATTGTCAAGTTTGAATAAACTGAAATCAAGAATTCAAACAGGGGAATTACCATGAGTTTATGGCAAGAGTTTTTTAAAGATCCGGTCATCTTTTTTTCTTTTACAGGCTTAGCTATTGTTATTGGCATGTGTGTTTTTTACGCTATTTTCTTTTACTTAAAAATGGTTAAATCAGAGAATAAACGTAAATAGCGCTGAAAGAGGATCTATGAAGTATATTTTTCAGGTTCGTATCAAAGAAGGTCATACGGCAGAGGAGTATGCGGAAGCCTGGGTCAAAGCCAGTGAAATTATCCAGCGAGCGCAAGGAGCCCGAGGTACGGAGTTACACCGCAAAATTGGTGATGACAAAACGTTAATAGCCATAGCGTCGTGGGATAGCAAAGAAAAGCGCGACGCTATGGAAGGGCAACATAACTCCGAAGTGGCTAAAATTATTCGCAGTGCTGCCCCATTTTGTGAAATAACACCTTTAGGCGAATTTGAAGACCCCGAATGGGTGGTATTGCCGCCTAAAGGTTAGATTTTAGTTAGCCAACCGTGTTTATCTTCCGCTTTGCCCCATTGAATATCATTCAGTGCTTTACGTAATTTCAGCGTGGTAGCACCTGAGTTCCCGTTACCGACAGGAAACTCTTTTCCGTTATGAATTAATGTACCAACTGGTGCAAGTACCGCAGCGGTACCGGATAAAGCCGCTTCACTATCGGGTTTTGAGGCGCGCTCCAGCAGTTCATCTACACTAAGCTCTCGTTCCGATACTGTCATTCCCATATCGCGCGCAATGGTGAGAATAGAGTCTCGGGTTACGCCATGCAGAAAGCTAGTGTCCAATGCTTTGGTGATAATTTCGTTGCCGTCAATAAGCAAGAAGTTGGCGGCTCCCGTTTCCTGCACATCGCCATTAGGGCAGAACAACACTTGATCCGCATTCACGGATTCCCGTGCCTGAAGAATGGGCTGTAACGCACTGGCGTAGTTGCCGCCGCTTTTAACCATACCCATGTGAGCCGCGCAACGTGAACCGTCTTCCTCGAGCAACAAACGCAGGGTTTTATCGCCGCCGGAAAAGTAATCACCGACAGGCGATAACAACACATAAAGCATTGATGAGCTGGTTGGCGAGGCGGCTTTGCCAATAGCCGCTTCGGTACCAATGTGAGTAGGGCGTATGTACATTGAACCCGGTGGTTTCGGAACTTCGTCGCTGAAGTGCTTCACAACATCTGTAATCATTTTTTGCAGCAAGTTGGCATCAAATGCCGGTAAGGAAAGCAAACGGCTGCTTTGTTGCATGCGCTCAATGTTGCGGTTCATACGAAATAGATTAATAGAGCCATTATCATGGCGAAACGCCTTTAATCCTTCAAAACAAGTGCTGGCGTAATGCAGAACATGAGCTCCGGGGTGTAACTGTATTGCGTCAGAAGAGACTAATTCAGGTTTACTCCAGTCTGAATTCTCGAAAGTTGCCATCGTCATTTGTGGCATAAATACGGTGCCAAAGGCTGCCATAGGGATGTCCTGATCTAGAAAATAATGCGCAGTAATATACCATAATTTTTAACATTCGGATGACTCTGGCGGTTTGCTTCTTTCGCATCATGCTCGTACATTGAGGAACTGTGATAAAGAGCCAACAGGTGTGTGATAAATGAATAAGACATTAAAAATAACTCTGGTCAGCATGTTGCTGGCGGCTGGGTACACTCAGGCTGAAGAAACTGAAACAACCTTAAATGCCTACGCCGCTGGTTATACTGCGGGTTTTACCTGTAGTGCCGTATTTAACGCTAATAAGTCTATGGCGCAAGTTCGGGAGCATGAACTAAGTGGAATTTATTCTTTAATTGCTGAGCGCGTAAAAGGTATGGAGCCACAAGTTGATAAAGAAAATAACTGGGTCAGGGTACCTTACGATGACGGGCGTCGGGAACGAATTTCAGTTTGGCGCTCAAAACTTGGCTGCGTCGATTTACCGGTAGGAGCGAGCGTTGATGACGCTAAGTTTCTTGCTGATCCTTTTCGTGGGGACAAAGCAGCGGATAAGGACAGTGGAGCCCCCTGGGGAAAACGAGCAGAGGTTAATTCGACAAGTGATAATGCTCAGTTAGAGTCGGTACTAAAACAGGCCTTTACCAAGAAATATGGCTCTGGTTCGCGTACCTCGGCAGTATTGATTGTGACGCCGGATGAAATTATTGCTGAGCGTTATCTTGAAGGTTTTAGCCCTGAGACGGCACAGCGTACCTGGTCCGTTGCAAAAAGTATTGGTGCCAGCGTTATAGGTGCGGCTATTCAGCAAAATAAAATAGAGCTGGATGCTCCTGCCGGTATTTCCAACTGGTCACATCCGCTCGATCCGCGCGGACACATTACCCTGGAAAACTTGTTGCATATGGCGTCGGGTTTAGACAGTAATAACGCAGGAAATCGCACCGACCGTGTTTACATGGGCGGTGGACTTGTAAGCGACACGGCAACAGAAACGGCACTTGAAGTGACTCCCGGCAGTCGTTGGAAGTACGCTAATAACGACACTATGTTGGCTTTAAGAGCACTGCATGAACGTTTTGATACAACTGAAGAGTACTTACAATTCCCGTATAAAGCTTTGCTGGAAAAGATAGGAATGCAGCATACTTTTGTCGAAACCGACTGGCGCGGAGACTTCATTTTATCTTCTCAGGTGTGGACGACGTCTCGTGACTTAGCTCGTTTAGGTGTTTTGCACTTACAGGCAGGGCAATGGCAGGGAGAACAAATTCTACCGGAAGGCTGGCTGGATTATATTAGTATGCCAGCACCGGCTCAGCCACCGGAAGATGCTCCGGGCTACGGTGCGCAGTGGTGGCTTTATAACGAGCGCTTTCCTGAGTTACCTGACGATACTATTGCTGCCCGTGGAAACCGGGGACAGTTTCTGGTTGTTATTCCGTCAAATAATTTAGTGGTGGTTCGCCGTGGTTATGATATTGCTGGTGAGCAAGGATTTAACGAGCATGACTTTGTGCGGGATGTACTAAAAGCCCTATAAAAACTCCCTCAGGGTGAGCTGAACAGTGATAGACTGTCGCCACCATACGGACGTATACAGAGACCTTATTATGAACGAAGAACAGCAAGTGACTCAGAGCAAACATACTCAACAATACAGTGCTGACGGTAAAAATGTAGAAATAGATATTTATCGTACCGAAGACAGCGGCTGGATTCTGGAAATTGTTGATGAGAATAATAATTCAACGCTTTGGGAAGATGCGTTTGAGAACGAAGACGATGCACTTGCTGAAGCCCTCGACGCCTTGAAAGAAGAAGGTATAGATAACTTTATCCAGCCTGCTGAGTGATATGGGTAAAATCGTTTAATTTTATCGGTCATAAAGAGAAAGATGATTCAGATTTCACAACGAGTTGAGTTAGCAGATAACGAAATTGAATGGCAGTTTATCCGTTCCAGTGGAGCGGGTGGGCAAAACGTGAATAAAGTAGCAACTGCGGCTCAACTCATTTTTGATATTCAGGCCTCTTCACTTCCCGATTTTTATAAAAATCGCTTGCTGAAAAAATCTGACCACCGCATTACTCAAAGCGGAAAAGTGATTATCAAGTCTCAGGAAACTCGCAGTCAGGCACGTAATAGAGAGTTGGCACTTGAGCAACTAATTGATTTAATTCGCAGCGCATCTCAGGTTCAGAAAAAACGTATTCCGACGAAACCCAGCCGCTCGGCTAAAGAAAGACGACTAACCACGAAAAAGCAGCAGGGACAGAAAAAAGCACTTCGAAAAAAAGACTTCTAACCGTCGAAGTTCTGCAAAGAGCCGGAACAGTTTATTCTGGCGCATTCAAGTATTAGCTGTTTAAGCTCGCACTGACTGCAGTAATCACTGCAACGAATATCACTGGCCACTAACTTTTGCTCAAGCAGCAGCTTTTTAAGTTGCTCTTTACTCATTGAAAGTTGCAAGCGTTCAGGTTTGTTCATGCGCATAACCGGATTCCTCTAATTGTTGCATACAGTGCCCCAGGCAACGAGAATGCTGACAACCGGTAATTAAGAGTTGATAGCAGTACCGACAGAGTTCTTCTAGTGGCTGAGTTTTAGCCTGATTAAGCCATGACGTCAGTTGCTCAACACTTTCTTGTTGAAACTCGTACGCCTGTGGTTTTTGCTGGCAGCGAATATGGGTCGCAATTAACAAAATAGAACAGGTTGTAAAGCTTTGGATGGCATTGCCCGCCAGTACAGGTTCATTGAAGGCCTGTTTTGCTGAGTCGCGTGCGTGGCTAAGAAATGTCGTTGCAGCGCGATAATCTTTTTGGTTGAGCAGTGAGCTCGCTATTTTTAGCTTTTCCTGAGAGTTAAAGTACTCTTGATAGGCGTTAGTCATTATGCATCCTTTATTCTGGCTTTGATTAAACAAGCTAACGCAAATGATAATAGTTCGCAATAAGTTATTTGTAAACGATCGTAATTGCAAAATAAAACGTATAGATAGCCGACAAAGATAAACTGGAGCTTTAATGAAAACCTACAAACAGCAAGATTTAGCGAAAATGAATGACCGCGATCGAGCGCGTTTTGTGAACTGTTTATCCGGGTTTAAAAGTGCCAATGTCATTGGTACCCGTGACCGGCATCAGCAAAATAATTTAGCCATAGTCAGTTCTGTTGTTCACCTGGGGAGTAACCCGCCTCTGTTAGGGTTTGTTATGCGCCCCCAGTCGGTTTCCCGGCATACCTGGGAAAACATTGAAGAGAGTGGCGTTTATACTATAAACCAGGTTAACGAAAGTTTTTTCCGTCAAGCACATCAGACCTCGGCGCGGTATCCCAGAGAAACTTCAGAGTTCGAAGCCTGTGGCCTGACGCCGGAATTTGTCGATGGTTTCCATGCTCCTTATGTGGCCGAAAGTTCGCTCAGAATTGGTATGCAGCAGGTTGAAATTATTCCGATACAACATAACGACACAGCGTTAATTGTTGGGGAAGTTCGTTGGGTTGAAGTTAAAGAAGAGGCGGTAAAAGGCGATGGCTTCATTGATATCGAGTCACTTGGGGCAATGACTATCTCAGGGCTTGATGGGTATCATAGCACTCAGCGGGCCGCGCGTTTGTCTTATGCGAAGCCCGATGAGGAGCTCAGTGAGTTAGATGCAGAGGGCAAGCCTAAAGACTAACTATGTTGGGTGTTCTGCGGCTGTGTTTTTTAGTAACCCAAAATAATAGCAGGCCGGCCAGCGACAGCGCGCACCCAACCCAGCCAGTTCCTTGCCAGCTAAGTGGGGAAATAATAGCAAGACCGCCCAGCCAGGCACCTAAGGCGTTAGCCGCATTAAAAGCCGAATGGTTTAACGATGCTGCTAAAGTCTGAGCTTCTCCGGCTACATCCATTAAACGTACCTGCAGAGCCGGAACCAGCGCGGCAGAACTGCCAAGTAATAACACCATAGGCATCACCGTCCAGAGACTCTGTAGTGTTAAGGGAAAAATTGCCAGTACAATTGCTGACCAGAACAGAGAACCGCCAATGGTTAATTTCAGATTTCTGTCGGCAGCCCAGCCGCCGACCAAACTACCGGCCAACGATCCCAGTCCGTAGATAAATAAAGCAACAGGTATCCAGTGAGAATCCAACCCGGTGGCGTTTATTAGTGTTGGAGCTATGTAGCTTAGTACTGCAAACATTCCGCCGAAACCAATAGCTCCTATGGCCAGTGTCAGCCAGACCTGAGGGTTTTGTAATGCCTGCATTTCGCCACGGGCTGAAGTTTTCTTTTCATTCGGGTGTTTGGGTACCACAATGAAAATCATGACAAAGGCCAGTAAGCCTAAAGCTCCTACGGTATGGTATACGGTGCGCCAGTCGATAAGCTGACCTAACCAGGTAGCTAACGGGTTTCCGACCAGAATTGCCACGGTTAGCCCCATCATCACCATAGTTACTGCCATACCACGTTGATTTTTACGAACCATATCGGCCGCAACCAGACAGGCTATCCCGAAGTAAGCACCGTGAGGCAGGCCCGTTAAAAAGCGTAACACCTGAAGTAATGTGTAACTTTCTGCTGAGGCACTGGCGAAGTTGCCCAAAGAAAATACCAGTATCAGCGCCAGTAACATGGGTTTACGCGGTAGTCTGGCAAACAAAATGGTAATAAGCGGAGCTCCGATAACGACACCGAGCGCATAAAGACTGATTAAGTGGCCTGTTTCCCGGGTGTCGGTATTAAAGTCTGCGGCTACGTCGGGTAGCAGCCCCATAATGACAAACTCACCAATACCAATGGCAAAGCTTCCAATTGCCATTGCAAAAATGGCCAGTAGAACTTGTATTTTAGAGAACTGCATAGGGCGGATTTACTTCCTGTTGTAACGAAGGCCTGTTCGGAGTGCGCAGTTTAGCGAATGCTACAACTATTGCAATCTATGTCACTTTACTGTACAAATAAACAGTATATTTACACATCAGCAAAGGACCATACCATGGCTGTAGTAACCCAATATGTAGTTATTCGCGACGGAGCCGAGAAAATGACCTTCACTTCAAAAGCCGAAGCCGATGCGCACGATAAAATTCTGGATATGGCGGAAGCCCTGAACCCATTAATTAAAAGTAGCGAACTGTTCACTGATGAGCAACAGCTTGAGGATATGGCTCTGTTTTTAGCAAAAGAGCGTGAAAATGTACTTATTGCATTAGGGGCTAAAAAGCCAAAAAAACCTAAGACCGAAAAAGCACCGACTGAAAAAGCAGAAGCGTCCAAGCCTGCGGATAAAGAATCGACTAAAGCGGCTTAGTTACCTGCTAAGACTTTGCTAATATAGTCGCCTTGTTTTAAGTGAATAGGATTAAAATATGACGCAACAAACGATTTACCATATTGGAACACCGGGCACGCCCTGGGGAGCGACAGAAAAGGCTCAGTGGCTGGCCGAGCAAACCCAAAAACGCTCTTACTTCGATGATGTGGTTAGTAAGATTGAAACCTTTAAAAGCGATTTCGATGTAGACCAATACGGTGAACTTGCGTACGACAGCGCTACTTATCCTTTATTTGTGGTTAAAACAAAAAACTGGGATGACTCGAAACCAACGGTTTTAATTACCGGCGGAGTACATGGTTATGAAACCAGTGGTGTCCATGGTGCGTTGCGTTTTATTGAAACCAAAGCGAAAGATTATCAGCCACACTTCAATGTGGTGGTGGCGCCATGTTTAAGCCCCTGGGGCTATGAAACCATCAACCGTTGGAATCCGGCGGCTATTGATCCTAACCGCTCTTTTGTCGCTGATTCTCCAGCCGGGGAATGTGCGCACATTATGAATTATGTTGCTGGCTTAGGCGTAGATATTCTGGCTCATATAGATTTACACGAAACAACGGATACCGATAACAGCGAGTTTCGTCCGGCCAAAGCGGCGATGGATGGAAAAATTAATACGAACTGGAATATTCCGGATGGGTTCTATTTGGTTGGGAATTCAGAAAAGTCTTATCCTGAGTTTCAGAAGGCGGTGTTAGACTCGGTGGAAGAGGTGACTCATATTGCCGATGCCGACGACGAAAATAAACTGATAGGCGAAGATATTGCTCAGCGTGGCGTTATTTTATTGCCAACGGCGAAAATGGGATTGTGCATTAGCTTTAGCAAAGCAGAATATGCGACGACTACAGAAGTGTACCCCGACAGCCCGAAAGCAACGCCAGAACAGTGTATTCAAGCTCAGGTTGCTGCGGTAACCGGAGGACTGGACTTCTTAAAGTAAAGTCCGGTCCTGCTGGTCAGCGGTAGAATTAACGTCGTGTGTCCGGGCGCTTTTGGCGAGGCGCACGACGAGAGTTTTGAGGACGCCCTGTACGAGGCTTCTGAATTGGCTCCGGCTTTATGCTGGGGTCAGGTTCAAAACCCGGAATAATTTCCTTGGGTATCTCATTTTTAGTCAGCTTTTCTATGTCGCGTAGCAATTTATGCTCATCAACACAGACTAAAGACGCCGCTTCACCTTCACTTCCTGCACGACCGGTACGGCCAATACGGTGTACATAGTCTTCAGCGACCTGAGGCAGTTCAAAGTTGATAACGTGTGGCAATTCATCAATATCAATACCACGTGCAGCGATATCTGTTGCTACCAACACCCGCAACTTACCCGCTTTAAATTGTGATAAAGCTTTTGTTCTTGCCCCCTGGCTTTTATTGCCGTGAATGGCCATAGCCGGTAAACCATCATCACTTAATTGTGTAGCCAGTCTGTTGGCGCCGTGTTTTGTACGGGTGAAAACCAATACTTGTCGCCAGTTTCGGCTGCCTATTAAATAGCTTATTAGCTCTCTTTTACGCTTTTTATCAACCGGGTAAACCCGCTGTTGGATAGTATCTGCTGCTGCATTCTGACGCGCAACTTCAACCAGTTTGGGTTGTTGCATAAATTGTTGTGCTAACGCCTTTATCTCGCTTGAGAAAGTTGCAGAAAATAGCAGTGTCTGGCGTTTTTCTGGAATGAGCTTCATGACTTTTTTAATGTCATGAATAAAACCCATATCCAGCATGCGGTCAGCTTCGTCAAGAATCAGTACGTCAATTTTACTTAAATCAACGGTTCCCTGACGACTGTGATCCAGCAAACGTCCGGGTGTCGCAACAAGAATGTCGACACCACGACGCAAGGCATTAATTTGTGGGTTAATACCAACTCCACCAAAAATCACCAGAGACTTAAGACCGGTATATTTTGCGTAGGTATTCAAATTGTCTTCAACCTGTGCCGCCAGCTCTCTGGTTGGCGTAAGGATTAAGGCCTTAATAACAGGTTTTCCGTCGGTCTTTGTTTGCGACAATTTGTGCAGCAAAGGTAGCGTGAAACCAGCTGTCTTACCGGTACCCGTTTGTGCGGCGGCTAATAAGTCGTGGCCGGCCATAACGGTTGGAATGGCTTGCTGTTGAATTGGTGTCGGGGTGGTATAACCGCATTCAGTAACGGCTCGTAAAATATCGTCGCTCAATCCGAGTGACTGGAATGAGGATGGTGTTTGTTCTGTGGACATGAAGCTCCGGGAATTATGATAGTAGATACCGCGCTAATGTGCGGCTTTTCGACATTGTATCACAAAGGAGGCTAAACCTTTATTTAGAAAAGTCCCCTGAAGCTGAAGTTTTTCTTGATCCGCTGAAAAAGCGGGCGCATCATTTCCGCAAAATGTCATTTTGCAGTAGGGCGTTTCATTGTCACTTATGAAATCAGGTAAGGCTCGTTCCCTTTGGCTTATTATCGCTGTTGTGGCCTGGTTTGGGCTGGTGCTTCTGGGTATCAGTTATTTACTGGAACAACGGTTGGTCTGGTTTGATGAAAAAGGTGAATTACTGGAGTTCAGCAATAACGAAAAGCTGGAACCGCAGCTAGAGGCTGAGCTCACGCGTCTGGGTTATTCCCTTGCTGGCAGCGTTTTTCACATTACTTCCGGGGACTGTTCTTGTAACTGGCGCTCATCCGGGCATATGGCTAGCGTAAAAAGAAAGGTAGCGGAATCTAAAGGGGAAAACTTGATTGTTGATATCGATCAATATCCAACCTTAAAGCGCTTCGTTCCTGCAACTCCAGCGATTATCATGTTCAATAAATCATCAGAGCTGATTTACATTGGCCCATATGCCGATGGTGCTTTTTGTACTACTGAGAGTAGCTTTGTAGAAGAGCTGATACCTTCCGTTTCGGAGGAATCAGCGGCTCCTAAATGGGTTAATACCGTTGCAAAAGGGTGTTATTGCAAAGTTTAATGCGGCAGAACAGTGGAGCCACATAACGATGAAAGTAAAACAAACCTTTATTGAGTTCCTTGAAGTTATACCGGACGGTGCAATAGTTATTAATTCTCAGGGGCTCATTGTTGGTGTTAACCAGGCTGCCGCGGCAATGTTTCGCTATTCCTCGTCATCTATGCTTGAACTGCATCTTAATGAACTGTTACCTGAAGGTATGCGTGAGAAGCATGACCAGCATTTAGAAAAGTTTTTTAAGTACCCGGGCAGGCGCTCTATGGGAAACGGCTTGATTTTCCCCGCAATTCGTCGGGATGGTTCAACTTTTTATGCCGATATTATGCTGAATCAACTGGATATCGAAGACCAGCTGTATGGCATAGCGATAGTGCGGGATTACACTCTGCAGAAAAAATCGGAAGATAAAATTCGTCTCGAACTGGAGTTTGAGAAGCGTCAGGCTCTCACCGATCACTTAACCGGAATAATGAACCGACGCGCGTTTACCGCGCAATTACAAGATGAGATAAACCAGCTGGAAACCCATGGTACTCCCTTTGCTGTGAGTTTTATCGATCTGGACGACTTTAAAGAAATAAACGATGAACATGGACATCACTTCGGTGACTTGGTATTGCAAAAAATAGCCGATTTAATTCGTTTACACAGTCGGCATACAGATTATGTCGCCCGTATTGGAGGTGACGAGTTCGCTACCATTCACCCTATGATCTCCGCTGAAGACGCCAGACTCATGATGCACCGTTTACGTTGCCAGTTAGTGAGTGGAATAGGGCATGCCGAGTTACCTGTCACGCTGTCTATCGGCCTTTGTCAATGCGATAAACCTTCAGAGCATTACACTATTGAAGGCATTATGGCCCGGGCAGACAAAGCCATGTATCAGGCAAAGAGCGAAGGTAAAAACGCGGTCGTGCTGACAAGTTAAGTGTAATGAAGCGTAATTAAGTTTGATTGTCGCTTAAGGTCTGCTCTAAAGTGGTTAAGGGCTTTTAAGGAGAGACCATGGCAATCTTCACTTCCTATCTACGAATTATTCTACTGATTTCGGGCGTACTTGCCGGAATACAGTTGCCCGGCTTTGTTGATCAGTACGGTAAGAGTTTGCAGGCTCATATGGTTGAGTCAGAGCGCAGCCTGAACGAGTTTCGTGATGAAGCCGAGAAATTTTTCGATGGTAGTATTGAGGAACTTATTGCTCACTATCAGGCCAGTGACGACAGAGTATTTCAGGAAGGCGGGCAAAGCATCAGTGCCATTTATCAACGTAATCAATTGTTGGAACAAGCCTATCGTAGTTTCAGCCAAAATGCCTGGAGTGCTTATCAACAGGCATTTTTTACCCCAGTTGAGGACATTCAGCGCGAGGTTCGCAGCAGCTTTTCTTATACTGTAAAACTCAACCCCGGCGCTATTTTGTTTGGTTTAGCTTCAGGCTTGTTGCTGGCGGTATTTGGCGAACTTATTGTGCGTCTGCTGGCGAGGCCCTTTCGACAATCGCAGCACAATTAAGCCCTGTGGGCAATGTGCCATAGTTGAGTCCGGTCTTTGCTGCTAAACGGCTGGCACAAAAAGCATCAGCAACGTCGGTGCTGGCATGTTGAACTAATAAAGCGGCTTGTAACCCAACGGCCATGTTGTCCGTTATACTGCGTGCACGATACTGAAGCATATTTCTGTCCGTAAACTCACTTTTCAACCGCATAATAAACTGGTCGAGTCGTTTATCTGCACCTTGTGCCCGTTGCAGTTCGGCAAAATAGACATCGAGAACTTCTGGTTGTTTTTCTATTGCTCTAAGAACATCCAGACATTGAATATTACCGCTGCCTTCCCATATGGCGTTGACCGGCGACTCTCGGAACAGTCTCGGCATAATGTGGTTCTCCATAACACCGCTACCGCCAATCACTTCCATAGCTTCATAAGCATGATTCGGTGTGCGTTTACAAATCCAGTATTTGCCTATGGGCGTGGCAATTCGGGACAACAGTTTTTCATGCTCGTCGTCCTGGTTATCCATTGCCCGTGCTATGCGCATCATGTAAGTCATGGCGGCTTCGCTTTCAATGGCTAAGTCCGCCAGCAAATTTTGCATTAGCGGTTGTTCACTTAATTTAGTGCCAAAAGCTTCGCGGTGGCTGGCGTGGTGAATGGCCTGAACCACGGCTTGTCGCATGCCGGAAGAGGAACCAATCATGCAGTCGTAGCGGGTCGTTGCCACCATTTCTATAATAGTACGAACGCCTTTACCTTCTTGACCTATCATCCAGCCCAGCGCACCTCTTAACTCAGTTTCGCTGGAGGCATTGGCTGCGTTTCCCATTTTTTGTTTCAGCTGTTGAATCTGAATTGGGTTCTTTGAACCGTCTGGGCGCCAGCGCGGCACCAGAAAGCAGGATAATCCGTTGGCTGTTTGGGCAAGCACCAGAAAAGCATCGCACATTGGTGCTGACACAAACCATTTGTGACCAACCAATTCGTACGCCTGGCCTGAACCTTCTTTGTCTAGTGGGTAAGCGCGAGTGCTGTTCAGCCGGACATCAGAGCCACCTTGTTTTTCGGTCATTGCCATACCAATGGTCACGGCACTTTTTTCGGTATGGGGGATATTTCTGGGGTCGTAATGCCTGGCGGTAATTTTTGGTCCCCACTCTTTGAACAAATCGGGTTGGTGTCTTAGTGCGGGTATAGAGGCAAAGGTCATGGTAATAGGGCAGCCATGAGACGCTTCGACCTGAGTATGCAGATAGTATTTTGCTGCCCGTGCAACATGAGCCCCTAGTTTTGGCTCGCTCCAGGGGCTTGCGTGTAAGCCGTGCTCAATGGCTGTCGACATAAGCTGGTGATAGCTCGGGTGAAAATCGATGAGATCGATACGGTGCCCGTAACGGTCATGGGTTCTCAGTTCAGGCTGGTATTTGTTTGCCTGAAACCCCTGTTCGATACTGTCAGCCTTACCAGCCAGTTCGCCAAAGGCAATAAGATCGGAATAAGCCCAACTGGCACCTTCGCGCTCAACGGCTTTTCGTAGTGCTTTATCAGCCAGGTAAAGATTATAGTTTTCCAGCGCCGGTGGCTGATTCTCAACCTGGTGGGTGCTGGCCATAAACTGATCGGCTCGGGGGTATTTATGAGTCATGTTCTTACTCCTTGTCTTAATTGAGTGAAGCAAGATTATTAATGATCGTCAATGCACGAATAGTTGTCTTTCGTCTATTTTTCTACGACAGTGAAGTGAGATACTTTGTTGTCGGTTTAAATAAGGACACGCAATGAGAGTCGTATTTTTAGGTGGTGCGGAAACGGTTACCGGTTCCAAATATTTAGTTGAAACAGAATCAACCCGAATTCTAATAGACTGCGGTCTTTTTCAGGGCTATAAGTGGTTGCGGCGGCGTAATTGGCAGCCTTTGCCAATGGGTATTAATCAGGTTGACGGTGTCGTATTGACTCATGCTCACCTTGATCATTCGGGGTTTGTTCCGGTGCTATATAAAGAAGGCTTCCGGGGGCCTGTTTTCGCACATCACGCAACATCTGGTTTGTGCGATATCCTGTGGGCAGATAGCGGAAGAATTCAGGAAGAAGATGCGAAATACCTTGGTAAACATAAGCTAAGCCGCCATGAAAAACCAGAACCTTTGTATGATGAAGCAATGGCAAAGTCAGCCATACGACTGCTTCAGGGCGTTGAGTTTCATCAACAATTTGAGATTGGCGATATTAAAGTGACTTTGCAGCCAGCCGGTCATATTCTGGGTGCTTCAAGCGTCATTATTGAAGCCGAAGGTAAACGCGTTGGCTTCTCCGGTGATATTGGGCGTCCGCAGGATATTATGATGTATCCACCTGAACCTCTACCAGATCTGGACTTGCTACTGCTTGAGTCAACTTACGGCAATCGGCTTCATGCTAAAACCGAAGATGCGGAAGATCAGTTGGCAGAAGTCGTCAATGAGACGGCTCAGTCCGGTGGTGTGTTATTAATTCCGAGTTTTTCAGTCGGCAGAGCACAACTGCTGCAATATCTGTTAGTTAAATTGATGGATGAGGGGCGGGTACCTAAACAACCTATTTATTTGGATTCTCCTATGGCTATTAACGTTTCGGGACTTTACCAGCGTTTCCACAACCTTCATAAATTGACGGACTCAGAGTGTTCCCGAACCTTTGCAAGAGTTGAGTACACTCGTTCTGTCGATGAATCAAAAGCTATTGCGTCTCAATCGGGGCCTCACATTATTATTGCGGGCAGTGGTATGGCGACAGGCGGAAGAATTCTGCATCACTTTAAACGATGGTTGAGTGATCATCGTGCGACGGTTTTATTTAGCGGACACCAGGCCGGAGGGACTCGTGGTGCTAAAATGCTGCAGGGGGTGGAGTCGATAAAGCTGCATGGCCAATGGTTACCGGTAAAAGCTCGAGTCCGTTCTTTAGAGGGACTGTCAGGACATGCCGATTATCAGGAAATTGCTGACTGGTTAGAGCAATCCAGTTTAAAACCAAACACACCAATTCAATTGGTGCATGGTGAGTTAGATGCATTGGAAACTTTCCGTGACTATTTAATGAAGAACACCACATACAATGTCGATGTTGCTGATTACCAAGGGGTATATCACCTTTAACAGAGTCTGGTAAACTACCTTCACTCAGGGTTACCAGCTTAATAAGGAAGTCGCATGAAGTTTTTGAACGTTGTTTTATGTGGTAGTACGCTTTTGTTTTTCAGTTTGTTTGCCCAAGCGCAGGACAGTGGCTACTACGGTGCCGCATCTTTAACTCAGTTGAATGTTGATACTGAGCTTGAGGGCGCACCTTCATTTACCCCGCATGCGATTAACCTGATGCTAGGTCATCGTTACAGTAACAGCTTGTCGGCAGAGGCGCGCTACGGCTTCGGCGTACACAGCAGCAGCGATAAAGGCACCAAGTTTGAAACCGATTACACGGCCAGTATTTTAGCTAAACCTCGTTTGTATTTGTCTCCTGACATCGCTTTGTATCTTACCGGTGGCTTTACGCGTGGGAAGTTTACGGTAGGGGGGGAAGATACAACGCTTAACAGTATTAGCTATGGCGGTGGGGTTCAGTATGATCATAACCCCAGAACAACTTACTTTATTGACTGGATAAAATTGATTGATAAAGACGAATACACAATTAATGCGTTAAATATAGGCGTAACCTATCGATTTTGATCAAACTATCTGTTGTAACAGGCTGTCATTATCGGAACGGATTCGGTACATTACAAAAAAGTAACATTTAATTTGTTGACGTTGACTGAGCAGGCATTGATGCGTAATCCATTTTTATTAAAGCAGTATATAAATACGTTAGAGTCTGCTGCAATATGTGCACGCTTGTCGCCGGAGGGTAATATTCGCTGGATGAGTGAATCTCTGCATAAATTGCTAGGAGTTCACTATTTAAAGCGCACAACCGCATTTTCTGAGTTTCTCCACATTGATAGTCGCAACGATGTGACTGGTGAGATAAACCAAGCTGCCGCTAATGGTGAAGTCTGGAATGGCCGACTTTGCCTGACAAGTACCAACCGAAGACGCTGGTGTCGCTGTATTGCAATTCCCTTATACGAAACTGATGGCCTTTTAGCTGAGCAAATATTGTTGTTTCAGGATATCTCACGAGAGATTCATCTTGATGAATTACTGCAGGAAGCCCGCTATGATCAGGTAACCGCTCTTCCTACCCGAATTGACTTGCTCAACGACCTTAAGCAGGTAGGGGCTCAATGTCTTGCCGTACTGGATATCCGTAAATTTCGAAGTTACGCCGATTTCTACGGTTTAGAATTTGGTGATGCATTACTGCGTGAATTTAGTGACTGGGCTTCGGCATTTTTGAAAACCAAACACATCAATATTTATCGTTTGCATGGTGATAAATTTGCGTTAATTCCAGATTTCAGAATGATCCCCAGTTTATTCGAGAGACAATTGCTTAGCTTTTACAAGGCTTTGTCGTTACACAAACTCAAAGTGGAAAATAGTGATGTCACTCTGGATGTCGCAATAGGCATGGGTGTTGGGCGTAAAAAACAGTTACAGCTTGCGGAAAGTGCTTTGTCCAAAGCGAAAGCCATTTACTCCGGCTATAAAGTTGAAGTGGTTTACGAGCGTGAGTTGCTGGACGAGAATAAAGTGAACTGGCTTCCTAAAATTCAGTCAGCGCTGGTTGATCATCGGTTTGTAAACTATTACCAACCCATTCAAAGTACGAACAAAAATCAGCCCAGCTATTACGAGGCGCTAGTCCGGCTAAGAGATAACAATAAGGATTTAGTGCCGGGACTGTTTTTAGACGAGGCAAAGACAACACGTTATTACTGTGAAATTACCCGCTCTGTCATTGAACAGGCGGTGCTAACGTCCGAGCAATACCAAGTCGCAATATCTGTGAACGTCTCCATTGAAGATATTTTAAATGAAGAAACGGTCAGTTTTATTCATTATGTGCTGTCAGAGCATAAGAAAGCACAACTTATTTTCGAAATTACGGAAACCGAATCGACAGAGGATTTTACCAAGGTTCAGGCTTTTGCCAGAGATGTCAGACGTTTAGGTGGACAAATTGCGATAGATGATTTTGGTGTCGGTTATTCAAACTTCTCTCGCCTGATAAGTCTTCGTCCGGATTATTTGAAGATTGATGGCAGCATAGTGCAAAACGTATTACATGACCCGACAAGCGCCAGTATTCTGAATGGCCTGATCAGTATCTGTAAGGAATTACATATTCCTATCGTGGCTGAATTTGTTGAGAATAAGGAAGTAAATAGCTATTTGTGTGACCAACAAATTGAGTACTTACAAGGCTACTACATTGGTAAGCCGTCGCCGGAAGTCAATCGCGTATTGAATTAATTTTTTTAAATGCTATCTCGGCTAAACGTATAGCTATTGGAAAGAGTCATCTTTATGAACGATTTTATCGAAACCTATGATAATGCCTTACCCTACGAACTGTGCCAACAGTTGATTACGGTTTTCGAAAAGTCGCCGCATACCTTCCAGGGGCGCACCGGGGGTGGTGTTGATGTGAGTAAAAAGTCGAGTACGGACTTAGCATTGAACGCTCACCCGGAGTACCAGAAGCTGCTGCTAGAAATACAGCAGATCACAGCCCGACATGCGCTGGAGTATTTTAAAAAGTATCACTTTGCCTTGATAGCACCAGTCGCGCTAACGTTGCGGCATCCGGAAACTCAGCAGCCAGCCGCTTTAACACATGATAATTTTGATGAGATAGCGAAAGGCAATGAAATGGCAATTATGCAAAAGCTGTTTCGTGTCGGTGCAATACAAATGCAGCGTTATCGAAAAGGTGAAGGAAATTATAATTACTGGCACTGCGAAGCTTTTCCGCAGAAAGGTTCAACTGAACCATTGCATCGGGCTTTATTATTTATGTATTACTTAAATAATGTAGACGAAGGTGGCGAAACTGACTTTTATTATCAAGAACGGTCGTTAAAGCCACAAGCGGGTCAAATGGTTATAGCGCCAGCTTACTTTACTCACACGCATAGAGGCAGAATACCTGTATCAAATGATAAGTATATTTTAACCAGCTGGATCCTTCATAGTCGCGCAGAGCAATTATTTGGTGAGTAATGAGAGAGAAATTCCCCCAGTCAGAAAGACTGGGGGAGACGATGTTACTTCACGTCGCTTTCTTTTAGAATGGTCACTTCACCTAAATTCAGTGAACGTACTTTATCTTCAATTTCAGCCAGGTCACCAACGATAACCCAGGTCATAGCGTCAGGTTTAAGAACCTTGTCTGCATTATCCTGAATGTCGTCAAGCGTAATGGCGTTTATGCGTTGACCATAGTTTTCGAGGTACTCAACATCTTTGCCTTTATTAAAGGTGCTGACTAAACCGCTAAGCAAGCTGCCTTTGGTTTCGTAGGCGCCAGGTAATTTAGCCGTTTTATTGGCTTTTACTTTTGCCAGTTCGTCTTCGGTTGCAGGCTTGTCACCTTCGTACTGAGTAAACTCTTTAATAATTTCCTCAATCGACTCTTTGGTTTTATCCGTTTGAACCGGAGCAAGAGCAACGAGTAAACCAGGGCCTTCATTATCTAACCAGATAGAGCGTGCACCATATGACCAGCCTTTGTCTTCACGTAAGTTCATGTTCAGACGACTGGTGAAACTGCCACCAAGAATGGTGTTCATTACGTCAACAGTATCAGCATTATCGACTTGGCCAGAAGGGGCTAACTGACCCGCTATTATCACTGACTGAGGGTTTCCTGGCTTATCAATCAGGAACACGCGACTGGTTCCAGAAGCCATTGAAGCATCAAGTGTCTTTTCTGGCTTATCAGAAGCTGGTGCCTGCCAGCTGGCAAACTGCTCTTCCAATAAAGACTGAGCTTGTTCAACGTTGGTATCACCCACAATCACGAGTTTTGCGTTGTCCGGGCGTAACCAGGTTTGAGCATGCTGAATTAAGTCCTCACGAGTTAATGACTTAATGGATTCAGGTGTACCTGAGCCTGTTAATGGCTGGCTGTAGGCGTGTCCTTCGCCAAACATTAAGCCCGGCAATACGCGTAAAGCCTGAGTTTGAGGGCGAGCTTCTTCCTTGCGAATGCCTTCTATCCAATTTGAACGTTTGCGTTCAATTTCTTCTTCAGAAAAAGCCGGATTCTGCAGCACATCATTCATCAGTGCTAAGCTCTCGGCAAAGTTAACGCTGAGTGTGTCCATGTTAATGCGTGAGCTATCCAGACTAGCGGATGCGTTCAAGTTGGTTCCTAAAGACTCTAAACGCTCATTTAACTCTAGTGCGCTAAGGTTTTCAGTACCTTCTTTTAGCATCGACATGGTGTAACTGGCTGTACCCAGCTTACCGCCAACATCCGAGGCATAGCCGCTGTCGAACACCAGGCTCATTTCTACTGTTGGTGTGTCGCTGCGCTGAGCCAGGTAAACTTCTAAACCATTAGATAAGGTGAATGTTTTAACTTCAGGTAATTCCAGCTGAGGTAAGTCGCCGACATGAGGCAACTGTGAACGGTCAGCGTCGGTTTCCTGAGCTGCATAGTCAGGCTGTGGTACAACATTAAGAACGAAGTCGCCATCGCTCAGCCATTTTTCAGCGGCATTTTGCAGGTTGTTAACGGACGCTTCTTTAGTCCACTTCATTTCTTTTTCGTAAAAACCAGGGTCGTTATGGTAAACCGCTCCCGAAGCCAGAAGGTCTGACTTACCACCAAAACCTCCGACTTTTTCAGCGCGACGAACAAAGTCAGCTGTGGTGCTGAATTTGGTGCGTTGCAGTTCTGCAGCCGTTGGACCTTCCGTAATTAAGCGCTCAAGCTCTTCGTCGATAATTGTTTCAATTTGCTCAAGCTCAACACCGGGTTTGGCATCAGCTGTAATAAAAAATTGACCGGAGAGTTTACGACCATACTGGAAAGCACCGACAGAGCTGGCGATTTGCTCGTTGTATACTAAACGCTCGTATAGACGCGAGTTTTTACCGTTAGCCAGAATATCAGCCAACAAGTTCAGGTACTCAGAGTCAGCCGTTCCCATCTGTGCGGTATTCCATACCTTATAAACTCGCGGAGCCGGAACGCGGTCTTCCATAGTAGAGCGTTTTTGCTCGTCACGTTTAGCAACCCAGGCTTCCTGTTTTTGCAATGGTTTGCCAGGGCCTATATCAGCAAAGTACTTGGTCACTTTTTCTTTAGCGGTTTCAACATCAATGTCACCGGCTAAAACCAGGACAGCGTTGGCCGCGCCGTAGTAATCTTCAAACCATTGGTGCACGTCGTCCAGAGAGGCGGCGTTCAAGTCCTCCATTGAGCCAATAACAGACCATGAGTAAGGGTGTCCTTCGGGGAAGGTTTGTTCGGCGATATAACTCCAGGCCTTACCATAAGGCTGAGCTTCACCCTGACGTTTTTCGTTCTGTACAACGCCGCGCTGTTCGTCGAGCTTGTCCTGAGTTACAGCTCCTAACAGGTGACCCATACGATCAGATTCCATCCACAACGCCATGTCCAGTGCCGGCGTAGGAACGTTTTCAAAGTAGTTGGTACGGTCATTGTTGGTGGTGCCGTTCATTTCTGTTGCACCTGCGCGTTCAAAAGGACCGAAGTATTCGTCATCGTAGTTTTCGGTGCCGTTAAACATTAAGTGCTCAAATAAATGAGCAAAGCCCGTTTGGCCTGTCTTTTCGTCTTTAGAGCCAACGGCGTACCAAACGTTTACCGCAACAATCGGTGCTTTGCGATCTTCATGAACAACGACAGTTAAGCCGTTATCTAAAGTAAATGTCTCGTAGTTGACCTTTACTTCGGGAAATTGTGACTGGCTGACAGCCTGTCCGTTATCAGCCGATTGAGTTGTCTGACAACCGCCGAGTAACACCGTGGCTACGGCAACAGCGGTTAGAGTTTTCATCATTTTCATAGTGGTTCCTGGATTATTTTTTTATTTAGCAAACTTACTATACGAGAGGAGGCACTGATATGCATGCTTATGTTCAGGCTAAATTGTAACGAAATTAAACATATGGGAGATTATCGGCCAAAGTTATGACAATAAAGGTGTCAGTCAAGTCTTTTAATTACACAGACAATCAAGGATAATTGCGCGCGGTTTGCAGCAAATAGAAACGGAAGCTTGTGAGTAAAATAACAGTTATAGCGATAGCTGGCGCTTCAGCGTCGGGAAAAAGCCTGTTTGCCTCCACGGTGTATCAGGAGTTAGTGGCTGAATTAGGAACTGACGGCATTGCTATTCTGGCCGAAGACGCTTACTACCGTGACCAGAGTCATATGACCATGGAACAGCGGGTGTTAACTAACTATGATCAGCCTGCTGCTTTCGAACACGATTTGCTGATGCAGCATTTGCGGCAGTTAAAAGCCGGTGAAGCGGTCGATATGCCGCAGTACAGCCATACTACGCATACCCGTCTGGAAGAATCGATACGGGTTGCTCCGGCAAAAGTCGTAATGGTTGAAGGTATTTTGCTGTTAACCGATGAAAAATTACGTGAGCAGTTTGATATCTCGGTATTTATGGACACGCCTTTGGATATTTGTCTGCTGCGCCGTATCAAGCGCGATATTGAAGAGCGTGGACGTACGTTGCAGTCGGTTACTGAGCAATATGAGCAGTATGTTCGTCCCGCATTCTTTGACTTTATATTCCCGTCTAAGCAGTTTGCCGATCTCGTTGTCACTCGCGGTGGTCAGAACGAAATCGCCATTGATATTATAAAAACAAAAATACGTCAGTTGCTGGCGGAATAAAATTGGTTCTTCTATGAATAGTATTCTCGGCATTGCCGTCATCTTTATCGTTGCCTATTTAGTTTCAACGAATCGTAAAGCTATCCGCTGGCGAACGGTTATTGGAGCTTTTGCTATACAGGTTATTCTTGCAGGCTTTGTGCTTTATATTCCTATTGGGCGTGAACTGTTGTTTGGTTTTGCACAAGGAGTTTCCGCTGTAATTGGTTACACGCAGGCGGGTATCGACTTCTTGTTCGGTAATCTGGCATCTGAAGATTTTGGTTTTGTTTTTGCCATTCAAGTTCTGTCGGTCATTGTTTTCTTCTCCTCTCTCATCTCCGTTTTATATTACTTAGGCATTATGAAGTGGGTGATTCGCATTTTGGGCGGGGGCCTGCAAAAGCTCTTAGGTACCAGTCGCCCGGAATCCATGTCGGCGGCCGCCAATATTTTTGTCGGACAAACCGAAGCTCCCATGATGGTCAGGCCGTTTATCGGTACTATGACGCGCTCAGAACTGTTTGCCGTTATGGTAGGTGGTATGGCGTCGGTTTCCGGTTCGGTTTTAGCCGGTTACGCAGGTGTTGGCGTTGAGCTAAAATATCTGATTGCGGCAAGCTTCATGGCGGCCCCTGGTGGTTTCCTCATGGCAAAAATGATGATCCCCGAGTGCGAGAAGCCGCGTAACGATTTAGAAGAGGTGGAAGTAGAAGACAATTCCGCAAACGTGATTGATGCTGCGGCTACGGGCGCGTCCAGCGGTCTGCAATTGGCCATGAACGTGGGTGCTATGTTGTTAGCCTTCGTTGCGCTTATTGCATTGGTCAACGGTATTTTTGGCTGGGTTGGCGGTTGGTTTGGGTATTCTGAAATCACCTTACAGCAAATTTTTGGTTATGTATTTCAGCCTGTTGCCTATGTATTAGGGGTCAGCTGGGATGAGGCGAACCTGGCGGGAAGTTTTATTGGCCAGAAGCTGGTTATTAATGAATTCGTCGCCTACCTCGATTTTGTCAATTATAAAGATCAGTTAAGTGAAAACTCTCAAGTAATTATTACCTTTGTGCTGTGCGGGTTCGCGAACTTTTCATCTATTGCCATTTTGCTTGGCGGGTTAGGTGGTATGGCGCCCAGCAGACGCCATGACATTGCTCGTTTAGGTATGCGGGCTTTATTAGCAGCGACTTTGGCAAACATGATGAGTGCTGCAATTGCCGGTTTCTTTGTTTCTCTGACCTAATCAGCAAACGTCAACACGCCCTAATATCGGGATCGCGTTTAACCGCGGTCCCGGATAACACCTTCCTGAATTGTTGAGGCAACCAATACGCCGTCACGTGTGAATATTTGCCCGCGAACTAAACCACGTTGACCACTGGCTGAAGGGCTGTCTATTGCGTATAGCAGCCAGTCATCCATACGGAAATCGCGATGGAACCACATAGCATGATCAACGGTAGCAACCTGCATATGGGGTTGGGCAAAGCTGACACCATGAGGCTGTAGTGCCGTTGGTAAAAAGTTAAAGTCTGACGCATAAGCCAGTAGGTATTTGTGCACGCGCTGGTCGTCCGGCATGTTGCCGTTTGCTCTGAACCAGACATAACGGCGCGGTTCGTCTTTTTCAGGTTTAAATGGGTTGTAAGGGGTAACAAAGCGCATTTCTATGGGCTTGTCGCAAATGAATTTTTTGCGCAGCGGAGCCGGTATCAGCTCTTCGTGCTCACGATAAATGTCCAAGTCTGAAACTAAGCCTTCCGGACCAGGCACTTCAGGCATGGTGTCCTGGTGCTCAAAGCCTTCTTCCTGTTGCTGGAAAGACGCTGTCATGTAGAAAATGGGTTTACCATACTGTATGGCTTTGACTCTGCGTGCGGAAAAACTTCTACCGTCGCGTATGGTTTCAACGTCATAAACAATGGGTTTTTTGGCGTCGCCCGGACGTAAAAAGTAACTGTGAAACGAATGGCACACTCGTTCCTGAGGTAAGGTTTCTTTAGCGGCCGAAAGCGCCTGTCCAATAACCTGACCACCAAAAACAGCACCAAAGCCTAAATCCTGACTTTGTCCACGGTAAAGACCGTCCTCAATGCTTTCCAGGGTTAGCAGGTCGAGTAAATCATCGAGTACCTGACTCATCCATTATATCCTTATTTTATTCGCTAAGACTGATGTCTGATTGATCTTAAACACTTTTTACAGACTATGTAATATAAACACAATTTATAATAAAAATAGTTGCTTAACTGAGTACTTAACCAGCAGTTAATTGGCACAAACTTTTGATTTATGTTTTCATCAAAGCACACATTTGATGGCTGAAACGGTTCTGTTTGTCTATATTTAAGAGACCGTTTAGTTCACAACGACGCTTTGGAAGCGAATGGGAGAGAATCTATGTCAGGCAAAGACAGTCTGAAAACCTTAAGTTCGTTAGATGTTAAAGGGAAAACCTTTCATTATTATAGCCTGCCTAAAGCAGAGGAAGCCTTAGGAGACATTTCTAAACTTCCTGCTTCAATGAAGGTTTTACTTGAAAACCTATTGCGTAATGAAGATGGCGAAACCGTCACTAAAGACGATTTGCAAGCCATGGTCGACTGGTCGAAGAAGAAAAAAATTGACCGTGAAATTCAGTACCGCCCTGCGCGGGTTCTGATGCAGGACTTCACCGGTGTTCCGGGTATTGTCGATTTAGCGGCAATGCGTGACGCCGTGGCGAAAGCAGGCCATGACCCTGAAGTCATTAACCCATTGTCACCTGTCGACCTGGTTATTGATCACTCGGTAATGGTCGACAAATACGCAACCGAAGGTGCCTTTAAAGCAAACGTCCGCTTTGAGATGGAACGTAACAAAGAGCGTTATGAGTTCCTGAAATGGGGGCAGGGTGCCTTTGAAAACTTCCGCGTAGTACCGCCGGGTACCGGTATTTGTCACCAGGTGAACCTAGAGTATTTAGGTAAAAGTGTCTGGACGAAAGAAGAAGACGGCAAAACTTTTGCCTACCCTGACACTTTGGTTGGCACCGACTCGCACACCACCATGATCAACGGTATTGGCGTATTAGGCTGGGGCGTTGGCGGTATTGAAGCCGAAGCTGCAATGCTGGGTCAACCGGTTTCTATGTTAATACCGGAGGTTGTCGGCTTCCGTATGACTGGCGCACTGAAAGAAGGTGTAACCGCGACAGACTTGGTATTAACCGTTACTCAAATGCTGCGTGAAAAAGGCGTAGTAGGTAAATTTGTTGAGTTTTACGGTCCTGGTCTGGACAACTTACCATTAGCTGACCGCGCAACCATTTCAAACATGTCGCCGGAATATGGTGCAACCTGTGGTTTCTTCCCGGTTGATGACGAAACCCTGCGCTATTTCCGCCTGTCAGGCCGTGATGAAGAAACCATTGAGCTGGTTGAGAAATACTCTAAAGCACAGGGCTTGTGGCGCGATAATGACAACGAGCCGGAGTTCACTGACACGCTGGAGCTAGATTTAAGTACTGTAACGGCTTCATTGGCTGGTCCGAAACGTCCTCAGGACCGGGTGGATATGGAGCAGCTTGGCAGTAACTTCGACCTGATACTGGAAACTAACGGTAAATCGGGTGAGAAAGACAAAGAAGTACAAGTGAAAGGTAAGGATTACTCCTTGTCGCACGGTGATGTTGTCATCGCTGCTATAACCTCTTGTACCAATACGTCAAACCCAAGTGTCATGATGGCGGCTGGTTTGGTTGCTAAGAAAGCCGTAGAGAAAGGTCTGACACGTAAGCCCTGGGTTAAATCCTCGCTGGCGCCGGGCTCTAAAGTAGTTACCGACTACTTTGAAAAAGCCGGTTTAGATGAATACTTAGATAAGCTTGGCTTTAACTTAGTGGGCTACGGATGTACCACTTGTATCGGTAACTCCGGCCCGCTGGATGATGAAATAACACAGGCCATTAATGAAGGTGACCTGACAGTATCTTCTGTGTTGTCAGGAAACCGTAACTTTGAAGGCCGTGTGCATCCAGAAGTTAAGGCTAACTGGCTGGCGTCACCACCGCTAGTGGTTGCCTATGCGCTGTCGGGTACAACACGTACCGATTTGAGTAAAGATCCTTTAGGTAAAGACTCAGACGGTAATGATGTGTTCTTGAAAGATATTTGGCCTAGCAGTTCAGAAATTGCCGAGGCTGTGAAAATGGTTGATAACGAGATGTTCGGCAAAGAATATGGCGAAGTCTTTGAAGGTGATGAAGAATGGCAGTCAATTAGTGTTGCAGAAGGCAATACGTATAACTGGCAGGACGACTCTACCTACGTTAAGAACCCACCGTTCTTTGAAGGTATTGATAAGCCACTGCAAGCACCGAGCGACATTAAAGACGCCAACGTATTGGCGGTATTTGCTGATTCAATTACCACTGACCATATTTCACCGGCAGGCTCTATCAAACCGGACTCACCGGCAGGTAAGTATCTGCAGGAAAATGGCGTCGAAATTAAAGACTTTAACTCTTATGGTTCGCGTCGTGGTAACCACGAAGTCATGATGCGCGGTACCTTCGCTAATATTCGTATCAAAAACCAGATGCTGGATGATGTCGAAGGTGGTTACACCAAGTACATTCCAACTGGCGAGCAAATGGCCATTTACGATGCCGCCATGAAGTACATGGAAAATGATACGCCGTTGGTTGTATTAGCTGGTAAAGAGTACGGTACCGGTTCAAGCCGCGACTGGGCAGCAAAAGGTACAACGCTGTTAGGTGTTAAGGCCGTACTAGCTGAGAGCTATGAACGTATTCACCGTTCTAATCTGGTGGGTATGGGCGTTCTGCCGCTACAATTTGCTGAAGGTGAAGGTGTTAAAGAACACAAGCTGACCGGCGAAGAGCAGATATCGATTTTAGGTCTTGATGATAATCTCAAGCCTGGACAGATGCTGAAAGTTGTTGCTAAACGCAAAGACGGAAGCGAAGTTGAGTTTGAGGTTAAGTGCCGTATCGATACTGGTAATGAAATGAGCTACTACAAAAGTGGTGGTATCTTACATTACGTATTGCGCGGAATGCTTAAATAAGAGTCGCTATAGTGAATTAAAACCCGGCCATTGCGCCGGGTTTTTTTATATCATCAAGCCACGACCGCCGTCGACTTTAATGGATTCGCCCGTAATAAATGGGTTGTCACGTAAAAAGCGAACGGTTTCTATCATGGGCTCTAACCCCCCTTCAACCCGCAACGGTGTCTCATCCAGAACCTGCATACGATGTTCTTTATCGTGCTCTGGTAAAAATAGAATAGGACCTGGCTGAATGGCGTTGACTCTTACTGACGGCGCTAAGCTTTTAGCAAAAGCCTGGGTCATGTTGGCGAGTCCGGCTTTTGCTGCGCAATAAGCAATATAATCGGTAGACGGGCGGTCAGCGTATATGTCTGTAATATTAATAACCAGACCATTCTCTGAATGGCTTAATTGCCGTTGCAGACCGCTTATGAGCAGGTATGGCGCCATTCCGTGTACCTGGAATACCGCAGCTAATGCGTTGTTGTCGTTATCAACGGTCTCGTTGTCGAAAAAACAGGACGCGTTGTTAACCAATAGATCGACAGTTTCCGTAGCACTGCTAATAGTACGAACCATGGCCTGAATACTGTCTATGTTGGTGAAATCTGCTTGTACGCCCTGAGCACCTAGTGCTTCCAGCTCGTCAATACCGTCACGAGAGCTATTGTAGTGAGCAAATAATTGGTACCCCTCAGTCAGCAAGGCTTTGGCCAGTTCAAAACCAAAACGTCGTCCGGCGCCTGTAATAACTGCTGTTTTTTTCATGAGGTGAGTCCTAAATCTGGTAATAAAGAGGTTAAATATTCCGGTACCGGAGGCTTCTCTTCAAGCCGGCCCAGGATATCAATATCTATGGTGCGATCTTTAAAGCTTCTTTGCGGATCTGAACGGTCGCGGCCCATAGCTTCTTCAATAGCATTAAATTCTTGCTTTAGCTCATCCGCAGACATAGGTGTACGAATAATAAATAAAGCGTTCAGAAAGTCGTTGTTCGTGTCCATATCGACGGGTGAAGTCGGTATGTTTCGTGAAAAGCGTATATCGCCGGATAAAGCTTTAAGGGCCACTTGTGCCTGAGGAAAATGTGTTTCAGGCTCAATGTTTGAACCAAGACTGCATAAATACTTTTGCATTGAATGACTGACCACTAAACGTAAATAATATGTTGAACTGATTACGGGCTATAACAGTAAACAGATGACTATTTTAAACAGTTGAAATTAAAAAATTCTGCTGCTAGCCTGAGATTTCAACTAATGCTGATGAGCAGAAGTTTTAATGACAACGCAGAAAAACGGCTTTAACTATTGCTATATTTTGTTTGCTTTATGTTTGTTGGTAATGTTGCCAACAACCGCGCATGCGAGCTCGTTAAAACTGAGCGGGCCGGACTCTGTTGTAAAAGAAGGTTACTTCACCGTTTCTGTCAGTGCTCCGAATTTTGACGAGCTTAACAGAGTTACTATTGAAGTTGCCAGCAATTCAGAGTTTGCCAAGAGTACTCGTCAGTTTCCTACGCTAGGTGACTTCCAGGATATTTCACTTACCGGTTTTAGCAACGGCACTTACTATGTGCGCGCTCGAGCCGAAGGTCCTGATAACCAAATCTATACCAGCAATACTATTGAGATAACTGTGGAGCACTATCCGCTCTGGCAATCTCTGACCTTATTCTTCGTCGGCCTGGTTATTTTCATTACTCTGGTAGCCACCTTATTGCTGCTTCATCGGCAATGGATTCACTCCAGACAAGAGCGCCATGACTGAGTTCGCACTGGATACGAGTACCGGCATCACGATTATCGTCCTGTTTGGGGTGTTCTGGGTAGCCTTTGGTTATTGGCTGGGGCGGAAGAACCGCAGCCACGAGGACTTTGCTCTGGCAGGCCGAAATGTTGGTTTTGCTTTTGCCGCGGCAACAGCTATGGCAACCTGGGTGACCAGTAACACCACGCTGGTAGCTCCGCAGTTAACCTATCAATTCGGCATTTGGGGCATGATAGGGTATTCCTTTGCTGCTCTGGGCTTAGTGCTGTTTGCACCTATGGCTAAACGCATTAAGGAACTGCTTCCTAACGGTTATACATCGGGCGACTTTGTGCGTTTGCGTTATGGTAATCTGGCCTGGCTTGTCTTTATCATCATTTCTGTGGTTTATGCTTTTGGCTGGTTAATTAGTCTGGGTATGGCCGGTGGTATTTTGCTTGAGTCACTCAGTGGACTCGATTATCACATTGGCATGACCACCATACTGATAATTTGTGTCGGCTATACACTCTTTGGCGGAATGCGGGCGGTTATTGCCACCGACTTTATTCAGGCTTTAATTATCATTGTCGGTGTCAGTTTTATCGCGTACTGGATAATTGATAATGTTGGCCTGGAGAGCATCCACAGCAACCTGACAAGTGAGCATCCTCAGCTTTTGGATATGTTATTTCCGGCTGCCGTCATGTTTCTGTTTAATAATATCTTTTTCGGCCTTGGGGAAATCTTTCACTCGAACGTCTGGTGGTCACGGGCTTTGTCTTTTAAAAAGAATGTGGCCTACAAGGCGTATTTAACTGGTGGCTTATTGTGGTTGCCCATTCCTATTGTTACCGGGTTCATTGCGTTAGCAGCACCCCAGCTGGGAATTTTCCCGCCAAGCCCCGATATGATTGGTCCTACCGTTGCCGCTGCTGTATTAGGTAAAGCCGGAGCCATTATTGTTTTTATTGTTATTTTTTCTGCGTTGGCGTCCAGCCTGGACTCGCTACTGGCAGCGACTTCAGATTTAGTCACACAGGATATTTTCCATAAAAAACTGAAACCTAAAGCCAGCGACAAAACATTAATGCGCTTTAATCGCAGTTGTATCCTAGGCTTAGGAATCGTTACCTGGTTATTGTGCCTGCCGCGCGTTGCAACCTTAGGTGCTTTATTGAATTTTGCCGGAGCTTTTGTTGCCAGCACCATCTGGCCAATAGTACTGGGGCTGTATCATCGTCGGCTGACAGGAACATACGCGGCGTGCGCTATGGCGTTCGGTACGGCGTTTGGTATGCTGAGTTATTTTGTTGTCGGCTTCTATGTCGCTGCTTTGGTGTCATGTGCGGTTTCCGGTCTAATATGTCTAATAGGCATTTTACGCAGTCGCGAAGAGTTTGACTGGGACGGGCTAAATGAGAAGGAGCAGCCAAATGCTGATCAGTGAACTGGCTTTTGAGTGGTTAATTTCTCTGGCGCTAATAATGACTTGCTTAGCTCCGGTTTTGTTACTGGGGCTTTTTATTAAAGATTTTATTTCTAAAACCATATGGTAATTGTATGACTATAAAGGATGTCTCCTTTGAACGAGAGCGCCCCGATGTTTGCGGCGATGCTCATCCAAAGGCGTTATTAAAAGCAATTCAGGAAGATGGTGATTACTTGCTGAACTTGTCGAATCAGCATGTAGTGTCTGCTGATCAGTTTTCGCAGCTGGGCATGCTGCAACTGTTCCGGCTTGCTGCAAAGTACGAGGCTAATCCTCGTCGTTTTAGTACCTCATTACAGGGCAAAATTTTAATCAGCGCATTTTACGAGCCAAGTACTCGTACTCGTTTGTCCTTTGAAAGTGCCTGGCACCGTCTGGGCGGCGATATTATGTCAATTACGGATCGTTCTACTACCGGCATAGCCAAAGGCGAACGTTTAGCCGATGTGGCTGAAATGTTTAATAACTATGGTGATTGCGTGGTGTTGAGGGACAATAATGAAACCTCACTGGAAGAGATGATCGATTCGCTGCGCATTCCCATTATTAATGCGGGTAATGGTTCAGATGAACACCCGACTCAGGCGCTTACGGACATGTATGCACTGTTTAAATGGCGTCCCGATTTAGTCACGGACGAGGCCGATAAAGCGCCGATAAAAATTGGCATTATTGGTGTGCCAAATAAAATGCGCACCGTGCGTAGCTTTATTAAATGTTTAGTAAAGTTTCCAAAAGCAATTGATGAAATTGTCATTATTCATGACGAGGAATCGTCGACTCAGCTGTTTGGAAGTGAGCAACGAGAACAGATTGAGCAAGCCGGAATAAAGATTCGTACGACCCGGGATTTAGAGCAGGTACTACCAGAGCTCGACGTGGTTTATATCAACGCGATTTCGTGGGAAGGTGATACCTTTAGTACTTATGGCAGTGAGTTTCACTTAACGGCGCAGTCTCCGCTAAAAGACAGCGCTATTATTTTACACCCTTTAGCGCGCGGTGAAGAATTATCCGCCGATCTCGACCATACGCCTCATAACTGGTATTTCAGCCAGGCACGGGGTGCGGTGTTTTTACGTATGGCGCTACTGACCTGTATGGTACAGCGAGCTGAACGCGTCATTGATGTCGTCTGATACGAGGAAAAGCAAAGAATGTGCGGAATTGCTGGCGTTTTTCATCATCAAACGGAAAGAGCGATTGAACCCCAAATCTTAGTGAATATGGCTGCGATAATGCATCATCGTGGCCCCGACGGGTTTGGTTATGAAGTACAACAAGACTATGGCGTTGGATTTAGTCACGCCCGTTTATCCATTATCGACCTGGATGAAAAGCGAGGTCGGCAACCTTTTATATCAGCCGATAAAAGACTGATGCTGACCCATAACGGTGAGTTTTACGACTTTAAACGCATACGTGCGGATTTAACCGCTCGTGGCGCACGGTTTAACAGTAAAAGCGACTCTGAAATTGTTCTTCACCTGTTTGAGCGTTACGGACTGGAGGACACCCTAAAGGAGCTTCGTGGAGAGTTTGCTTTCGGCCTTTTCGATGCCGAAGACGAAAGCCTTTACCTGGTGCGCGACAGATTTGGAATTAAGCCTTTATACTGGACGGAAACCGAGCACGGTGTGGTGTTTGGCTCTGAGCTGAAAGTGTTGTTTGCTCACCCGGACGTTAAACGGGAGTTTTCGGCAGAGGGCTTATACCACCAACTGATTCAAGTGATGGTGCCGGGCTCTACGGCTTTTGAAGGGATTAATCAGGTTCAGCCGGGTTATGTGGTTAAGTTGCAGCGTAAAAATGGCAAAGTGGTTGCAACAGAACATAAGTACTGGGATGTCGATTTTCCGCCGGAAGAGAGCTATCCGGGCGCCGATGTTGACGAAGAATCTTATATTGAAGGGGTTCGCGCTAAGCTACTGGAAGCCGTTCAGCACCGAATGACAGCTGACGTACCTGTCGGTTGCTATTTGTCCGGTGGTATTGATTCATGTGCCATTCTGGGACTTGCATCCGCCTCAACCCAGACTTCGGTAAAAGCCTTTACCATAGGTTTTGATTCTGCCGACTACGATGAGACACCTATCGCCGAAGAAATGGCTGAAGCCACTCAGGCTGATCACCATATTATGCGGCTGAAAGCCGATGACCTCTATGACCATTTTGTGAAAACCTTATGGCATACCGAGCGAACAATATACAACACTCTGGGTGTAGCCAAGTACTTAATGAGTAAAGAAGTACACGAGGCGGGTTATAAAGTTGTGATGACAGGTGAGGGTTCCGATGAGCTCTTTGCCGGTTACCCGGCTTTTAGAAAAGACATGTTCCTGCATGGACTCGACCATTTACCGGAAGTAGAGCGGGTTGAATGGCAGGAGCTGTTGGAGAAAAACAATAAACTCTTTAAAGGCGCTATGTTGGCTCGCGAAGAGTTTGTCAGCGAAGCTTTTAACCAGAAAATGGGCTTCACTCCAAGCTGTGTGCAGCCGTGGTTGTCGTGCTCATCGGTTGCGCTGCCGCTTATGTCGGAGAACAAGCGAAAACAGGTTGAAGGCTATGACCCCAGCCTGGCTATTGCCAACACGCTTGATAAAGACATGCTGGATGGTCGGCACCCGCTGGACAGAGCTCAGTATGTCTGGATTAAAACCATGCTTGAGGGGCAAATTCTGACCTGGGGCGGCGACCGGGTGGATATGGCTAATTCAATGGAGGCGCGCCCGGCATTTTTAGATCACCACTTGGCGGAATACGCTTTCACTGTGCCGCCGCACCTGCGTATTAAAGGCAATAAAGAAAAATATGTGTTGCGTGAAGCCATGAAAGGTTTGTTGCCTGAGACGTTGTATAAACGTGAAAAGTTCGCTTTTATGGCACCGCCGGCGCACACCGACCCGGAGAAATGGAAAGCTGTTGAGAAGCTGGCGGAGCAGTTTCTCAATGCCGATGCAGTGAAGTCAGCCGGTTTGCTTGATTACGACGAAGTAGTGCGGACCTTTGAACGGCATCAGGATGAGAATGTTCCTAACGAGGAACGTGTACAGCTTGATGCGGTCATCAACCACATGCTGGGTGTTCAGGTGCTGCATCACCATTTCGTGGCAACTGATGTGCCCGCACAGGCTCAGCAGCGTGCTACTGCGCTTGGCTGGACAGCCTGATTATTTTAGCTAATCACCGGTGACTGCAGGAATGTAGTCACCGTAACCTTCTTCCTCCATTTCTTCTAAAGGAATAAAGCGCAGCGCCGCCGAGTTCATGCAATACCTTAAACCGGTAGGCTGAGGGCCATCCTTAAAGACATGGCCTACATGAGAGTCCGCTTTGCGGCTGCGAATTTCAGTGCGGGTGTAGAACCAACTGCTGTCATCTTTTTCTACTACCGCATCAGGGCTTATGGGTTTGGTAAAGCTTGGCCAGCCGGTGCCTGACTCGTATTTATCTGCTGAAGAAAAAAGCGGTTCACCGCTTACTACATCCACATAGATGCCATCGCGCTCATTGTCCCAGTAGCGGTTATCAAAGGCGGGTTCCGTTTGGTCTTCCTGAGTCACCGCATACTGAATATCCGTTAGGCGTTGTTTCAGTTCACTGTCGCTGGGTTTAACAAAGCTTTGCTGCCCAGATTCACCTGTCGGGTTGTCATTCGTAAATTGCTGATAGTCAACGTCCGAGGTATCGCCCCAATGCTTTTCAACGAAGTCATAACGTCCCGAGTTGTAGGTATAAATACGGTAGCGAACGGGGTTCTTGTCGTAATAGTCCTGGTGGTATTCTTCCGCTTTGTAGAAGCTCTTAAAGGGTGTTATTTCAATAACCACCGGGTCAGGGAAGGGGCCATTTTTATCCAGCCACTCGCGCGACTCCATAGCTATGCGCTTTTGTTCATCATTGTGATAAAAAACCGCGGGGCGATACTGTTTACCGCGGTCAACAAACTGTCCGTCGTTGTCGGTCGGGTCACTGATACGCCATAACTTCTGAAGTAATGCTGCGTAGCTTACGACATCGGGGTTGTAGTATATCTGGGCTGCTTCCGTATGCCCGGTTCTGCCTGCTGAAACCTGCTCATAGGTTGGATTAGCTTCATCGCCGCCGCTGTATCCCGAAATGACTTCCCGGACGCCAGGCATCTTCTCGAAGGCTTCTTCAACACACCAGAAACAGCCGCCGGCAAAAGTCGCGACTTTTTCATTTTTTTGCTTTGTTGGCTCGCTATTCTGTGCCATGCTGAAACAAGATACTAACAAACCGACAATAACAATTATAAGGCGAAACGACATAGTGTTCTCCAACCAAAGGTGGTGTTTAGTTATAGACCGTTCAATATGAAAAAGATTACTTGGCTAGCTTTTATTTTTAGTCTTGGTTGCCAGTCAGCTACAGCAGCTCAACAGGCTGATGAAGAAGATGATATGTGGCTGGACAGTTTCCGCAGCGGGCTTGGAACCTCGGTAGACGCAACCGCGCGCTGGTTTGACGGCTTGTTCGGAGATGAAAGCATTAATCAATATGAACGCTCTTATGGGCGGCTTTCGGTTGCGCCGCAATGGGACCAGTACGATGGTTTTGAAGTTAAGTCGCGATTCAGAGCCCGGGTAACCTTACCTAAGCTAAAAGAAAACGTTTCAGCTTTCATTGGCCGGGTTGATGAAAATGAGTTTCTGGATGATGACTCTACCGGTCGTCCCTCAGTTATTCGCTCTCCAAGGTCAGACGAAGAGTGGTTAGTGGGTTTAGGTTTTGATCCTGAAATTAACGAAGCGCACCGAGTGTCCTACAGTGTAGGTATCCGTGGTGGGTTACGGTTTGATACCTATGCAAGAGCCCGCTATATGACCGGTTTTGTTTTTGCAGGTAATCAGCAGATTCGTATGCAGTCTTCGGCTTTCTGGCGCGACAGCGATGGCTTTGGTGTTGCGCAGAGAGTGGATTATGAAGCCACATTAACTGATACATGGTTATTAAGGTGGGCTTCTAAAGGTACTTTTGCAGAAGAAACAGACGGTGTTCGCTGGAACAGTACTGCGCGTTTATATCATTTGTATGGGCAGGAAAAAGCCTGGGCGACAGAGACCTGGATAGAGGGCAATACTGACCACGAGGTGCCTGTTCAGGATTATGGATTACGCTTTCTTAATCGTCAGCGATACTTACGGGACTGGTTTTTTGTGGAAACTTGGGTTGGGTACCACTGGCCTCGCAATCTTATGACAGAGCAGCGTAGCGGCCAGTGGTTAATTGGTGTCGAGTTCGAGGTTCACTTAGGAACCGATAATGCCTACATGCCCGAGCCGGAAAAATCTAAGTCCAGTACTAGTGGGTCATGGTCAGAAGAGCGGAAAGGACCTTCTGCAAAATACGCCTCATCGCGGTAATCATATACCTGGGGTTCGTCAGCATTAAAGGGTAGGTGATACACTTCCTGAATCGCGTCTTTAAGTGAATCTGCAACAAAAACGTGATCTAAAGCCCCAGCCTGACTGTCATAAACGTAAGAATAGTCTTTTGCGCCTGAAGGGTTATAAAAACCATTGTCCGCAAAATAACGCACCGGGTCTTCCTGATAGTAAGCATTAAAATCACCCAGTAATACCGGGTTTGCTAAAGACTCGCTCTGAATCCATTGCGTTAATTCTTGCGAGGACTGAAGTCTTAAGTCATTCCAGCAGGCCTGGCCATCATTTTGGTTACTGTTTGGGCTTTCAGAGTCTTCCGGACAACTGCCCTTCGACTTGAAGTGGTTTACCACAACACTGAATTCTTGATCGGTGTTGGCATCGATAAAGCTTTGCGCAAGAGGAGGGCGGCTTCCCCAGGAGAAAGGGCCCTGACGTGTAAATATCGCGTGAGAACTTGGTTTTACACGCTGTGGTTGATAAATAATACCGACAGTAATTTGGTCTGTTCCAATTTTTTCTGCACGCGGCTCAGCTATTGCGTAATCTTTTCCTGATGCTTTCTCCAGTGCCTTGACCAGTTGCATTATTGCGCTGCGCTCACCAAATCCGTCATTTTCAATTTCCATTAAGCCAATGACATCAGCATCTATAGCCGTTAGTGCAGCAACAATTTTTTTCTGTTGTCGTTGCATTTGCTCAGGAGTATCAGCTCCTCTGGGAGTCGGGAAACCTTGTCCGGCGCCGTTTCCATTAAAGAAATTCAGCACATTGAAACTGGCGATGCGCAAGGCATTATCTGGCTTCTCTGCCAGTTGCGGTTGCACAGACGGTGTTTCTAGTTCTAAGTCGTCGGTTGGCTGAATTCGGTAACGGTTATTAAACTGGCTGATAATACCGGAGAAACTTTTCAGGGTTGAACCCGAGCGTAGGCTACTTTGCTCACCATGCTGAAGCTCAGAAAATGGCAGCGGACGTGGCTCGATAACATTGCTGTTGTCATCAACCTGCAAGCGGTTCAATTCGTTTTCCTGTGCCTGAAGTTTTGCATCTTTTCCCGGCATAACGATTTGAGTCGGCGTCCATAAGCGCCCTGCAGAAATATCGAAAAAACCGTAGCGAGGGTAATTGTAATTGCCGGAAACTGTCAGGCTCTCGCCTTTAGTCGCGAATAAAATGACAGGCATGCCTTCTAAGGCTTCAAGCTCGTCAAGTGACTCAACCGGGAGTTTCAACTCAGTTGTTTCAGGAAGTGTTTTTGCTTCGCCACAGGTTGTTATATTGGATACCTCTATTAACGAGGTTAATTCCGAACGCTCTTCAACTTCACCTGTAACTCTTACCCATTCACCGTTATTAACTTGTGAATGCTGCTTATTGGTAACTATAAATAAACCTTCTGAAGTGGCAGAGTTTTCATCCATATCCTCAGGCAAACTGTGAATAAAAAAGCCGCCAAGTTGTTCAGACGGCTGCCAGCTTGCGGTAACAATACCGCGGACGGTTACTTGCTTACCAACCTTTGGAGACTGTTCATTGTCTCCCTGCACCTGTGAAATAGGAATAATCTCTTTATCACTCCCACAGGTTTCTGCAATTGCAGCTCCAGATAAAAGCAGAGCTGGTAATAAGCTAAGTAGTCGTTTGTGCATGTTAGTGGTCCAGTTTGTGGTAGCTTCCAACTTCAAGTACGGGCGCGGCGTCGAGACGTTCCGCATCCATCATATTGGCAATTCTTTGCATTGACGAGAGCAGCAGCGACTGCTCCCACTCATCCAGTGCCTGAAACTTTTCTATGAAATCTTCCTGCAATGGCTGTGGTGCCTTTTGCAGAAGATTAAGGCCCTGTTCAGTCAAATAAAGAGATACACGGCGTTTATCCTGCTCACTACGGTGCCTGTGGATTAACTGCCGATGTTCAAGGCGTTCGATGACATTAGAGACGGTTGCCGGGCTTAGATTGATATTTTGTGCAACCTTACTGGCGGTTATACCGTTTGCAGCATTTATTTCACGCAAAATTAATAACTGAGGCGCGGTTAATCCGGAATACTTATTTAGCTGCTTAGAGTATAAGTCGATAGCGCGAATAACTTTTCTTAAGGCCAGCAGCAGTTCTTCGTACTTTTCCATAATTGCCTCGTAACTTATTAGTATCTTGGAGCCGATAAGTCAGTACGGCGAATTTGAACGACAACCCCGAGTTTAGGGTGATCGAAGTAATGTGTTTCGTGACTGATAACGCGCCGTAACTGAGAAAAATAATAGCTACGTAAATAAGGTGTTTGTTTACTCGCGCCATTAAGAGCATAAGTCGCCTGAGATTCTAAGTCGTTGGCAATACGCTTGATTTCATCTTGTTCGCGTAAGTTGAACTCACCGTCAATATGCAGATAGTTGCCGACTAGAAAAATATGCATTAAGCCGTCAAATTCCCAGGCAAGCTGAGGATTTCCGGCCGCCGTCAGAGGCGGGCGAACTGGGGTATTATCTTCCGGGCTGATAAAAGGGGCAGTGCCCGATTCAATAACGCTGAACAGGCGTTGGATATTATCCATGCGCTGCTCCTGGCCTGCACTGGACAGCGGTGTATCGAGTTGCTCCTGCTCTTTGGGAAAACCATTATAGAAGAAGTCGTTACCATAATTTTTGCCGCCAAATAAGCGCATTTTACGACCGACACCCCGGGTAAAAACTGGTTGTCTCCAGGCTAGATGCAACAACGATTTAGCCTGGCCTTTGCGCTCGAGTTCGGTTCTGATTGGAGAGAGTTCGAGGGCGTCCGCAGGCATCAGGAACGGCTGAGAGGCTTGCTCTATGTTGCCACCAGGACCATCAATAACAACCTCAGTAGAGGCCATTTCAGATAGCCTATGTTCCGGTGCGAATGGGTTACCGGCAATGGGTACCCATTGGTCTTCGTTGTCATACCGACAGGCAATATCAATTTGCCAGTTTTGTTCAGAGAATGCTTCGCAAACAGGCAGAGCGCTGCGAAGAGAGCGGTTTTGTTGGCTGTAGTGAGGCGTCAATAAATCCCGGCTTTTATTTACCGCAATAGGCTGCATGGTTAAAGAAAAGTTTTCACCGGACTGATCGGTAGCGGTTTGTTTGAAGACCAGAACTTCAACTTCAAACCATCGCCAATAATCTTTATTTGCTTGGGCCATAGCATTTACAGACACTAAAGCCGTTAATGCGGTTGCTAAACCCAGTACCGATTTTACACCCCGATGTACCAGCGCCATTTATTCACTCCTGTGTTACGCCGCCTGAGATTGCTCTGCAAACTCGTCTAGCAGAGACTCTACCAGTTTTAAGCGGCTTTGAGTATCTTCCAGTGGTTGACTCAAACGTAAACGGTTTGGCCCGTCCAGCTTATAATAGCTGGGTGCTTTTTGAATTAACCCAATAATTATCTCGGGGTTAATTTTCGTGTCGTCGGCAAATTCAATAATACCGCCCTGATTACCAATATCAATTTTGCGTATACCTAACTGTTCAGCATTATTGCGAAGTTGTGTCTGTCGAATCAGGTTTTTCGCGGCGTCCGGTAACAGGCCAAAACGATCAATCAATTCAACTTGCAGGTCATCAAGCTCTTTGCTGGTTTCGCAGTTGGCTATTCGCTTATACAAACTTAAACGATTATTGACGTCTGGTATGTAAGCTTCAGGTAAAAGTGCCGGCAGTTTTAAGTCAATTTCAGCACGTTCGTGCAGCAGCTGTGCAAGCGCGGGTTCTTTGCCTTCTTTTAAAGCTTTAACCGCTTGCTCCAGCATGTCCATATATAAAGTAAAGCCAATGCTTTCAATCTGACCACTCTGATCATCGCCCAGCAGCTCGCCGGCACCACGAATCTCCAGGTCGTGAGTTGCAAGCATAAAGCCGGCACCCAGGTCTTCAAGCTGAGAGATAGCTTCAAGTCGTTTGTGTGCGTCTTTGGTCATGCGTTTGGGGTGCGGCGTTAATAAATAGGCATAAGCCTGATGGTGGGAGCGTCCAACCCGGCCTCGCAGCTGGTGCATTTGCGCCAGCCCCAGATGATCGGCGCGATCCATAATAATGGTGTTGGCGCTGGGTATGTCGATACCGGTTTCAATAATGGTGGTACAGACCAGTACATTAAAGCGCTGATGGTAAAAGTCCGACATAATGCGTTCAAGATCACGTTCACGCATTTGTCCGTGAGCAACCACAACCCGCGCTTCCGGAACCAGAGCTTCAATATCGGCTGCGGTTTTTTCAATGGTGTCGACATTGTTGTGTAAGAAATAAACCTGACCACCGCGCAGAATCTCACGCAATATAGCTTCACGAACCGTGGGCTCGTCGTATTCGCGGACAAAGGTTTTTACTGCCAGTCGCTTCGCTGGTGGCGTGGCTATAATTGACAGGTCACGAATGTTGTTCATGGCCATATTAAGGGTACGCGGAATCGGTGTTGCTGTTAGCGTCAGAATATCTACGTCAGCGCGCAGGCGTTTAATGGTATCTTTTTGTCTTACACCAAAGCGGTGTTCTTCGTCGACAATGAGCAGACCTAAGTCATGGCACTTCACATTGTCTTGCAGTAACTTGTGCGTACCAATAACAATATCGACTTTGCCGTTGGATAAGTCTTCAAGAATGCCTTTTGACTGCTTGGCGGTTTTAAAGCGCGACAGCACTTCAACCCGAATAGCCTGCTCAGCAAAACGGTCACTGAAGTTTTCATAATGTTGCTGGGCAAGCAGGGTGGTCGGAACCAATACCATGACTTGCTTGCCTTCATTAACCGCAATAAAGGCAGCACGCATAGCCACTTCGGTTTTACCAAAGCCAACGTCGCCGCAGACCAGCCTGTCCATAGCCCGGGGTTGTTGCATATCCTGCTTAACCGCATCAATTGCAGCCTGCTGGTCAATGGTTTCTTCAAACGGAAATCCGGCGGCAAAACGCTGGTAATCTTCTTCGTTGATATTAAATGCGTAGCCGGGCTTCGCTTCGCGGCGTGCGTAAATATCGAGCAGTTCAGCGGCAACATCACGGACTTTTTCCGCAGCTCGTTTTTTGGCCTTGTCCCAGCTGTCGTTACCCAGTTTGTTTAATGGAGCATGGCTCTCTTCACCGCCACTGTAGCGGCTTAAAACGTTAAGGTTAGCGACCGGAACATAAAGCTTGGCACCGCCAGCGTATTCAATGGTGACAAATTCGGTGGTGACATTCCCGGCATCCAGTGTCGTCAGGCCCTGATAGCGACCAACCCCGTGGTCCAGGTGAACAACCGGCTGACCGGCTTGCAGTTCTGCTAAATTGCGAATCAGCGTATCGGCGCTGACAGTGGCTTTTTGCTGACGTCGACGGCTTTGCACCACGCGGTTACCAAATAATTCGGTTTCGGTAATAAACCAAAGTTTGGCGTCTGGTAAATAAAATGAATTAATAATGGGGCTAATGATTAACCCAATTTGTTGGGTTGGGCATTCATCCAGTCCGGAGCAAAGTCTTACCTGAAAGCCAAGCTTGCTGACAATTTCCCGTAAGGCTTCGCGGCGGCCTGCGCTTTCGGCTGAGAGCAGAACTTTTTCACCCTTTGCCAAAGCCTGTTCCAGTTTCGCCTTTAACTTGGCAAAGGGCTGCTTTTGCTGATGGTCAGCTGCTATCTCCGTTACTGCCTCTGTCAAAAATGGCGTCGGACCGGGTTGGGCCATTTCTGCAGGTACATTGGCACGCACCCGGCGATACTGTTTGAAACCGGCATGAATATTATCGACCGGAAGAAACAACTCATTGGGGTGCAGTAACGGCCGTAAAGGGTCAAACTGACGTTGATCGTAGCGGTGATTAATATCCTGCCACAATCGTTCCAGGCTCGCCTGAATGTTGCCGAAAGTAACCAATACCGTGTCGTCCGGAAGGTAATCAAACAAGCTGGCCGTTTCTTCAAAAAATAACGGCAGATAGTACTCTATACCACCAGGTAACTGGCCTTTACTGACTTGCTGATACACCGATTCACGCTCAGTGCTCGCCTCAAAGTGCTCACGGTAATTTGCGCGAAAGCGTTCAATCGCCGTTTTTGTCAGTGGAAACTCGTGTGCGGGCAGCAAATTAATGCCGTCTATTGGGTCTTTTGATAGTTGAGTCTCAGGGTCAAACGGCCGAATGGTATCGACTTCGTCGTCAAAAAAGTCGAGCCGGTAGGGTGTCTGACTGCCCATAGGGTATAAGTCTAAGATAGAGCCGCGGGCGCTGAACTCGCCATGTTCCATTACCTGATTAACATGACGGTAACCGGCATTTTCAAGTTGCTGGCGTAGCTTCAGACTGTCGAGCTGCTGGCCTTTTTCAATTTGTAACGCTTGCCCCTGCACAAATGAGGTTGGAGCAATGCGGTGCAGCAGGGTATTAATGCTGACAATCAGTGCCCCGCGCTTGGCATCGGGAAGGCGTGCCAGCGCGCTGAGTCGGTCAGAAATAATGTCCTGATGCGGTGAAAAGCTGTCGTAGGGCAAAGTTTCCCAGTCGGGGAACAGCGTAATGTCGTCATGGTATTCGGTGTGTTCACCGGCAAAGTATTTCACTTCCTGTGCTAACCGGTGTGCCTGGTTAGCATCTGCGGTGACAATTAAAACCCGCCCTGGCGTGGCGTCAATTAGCCTGGCTATCGCCATTGCCGGCGAGCTGCCATGCAACTCCTGCCAGGTAAGGTCTTTGTTTGCTGCCGGAGGAAAAGGGGGTCTTAATACAGATGCCTTAGTCATGACTACTCAACTGGTTTGGAAAAACGTCGGTATTATACCGAAATCAATCAGGATTTGGATGACAGGTTGTCGTTTTGTTTTTCTTCGCGGCGTTGCTTTGAACGTTCTTTGAGCTGACGGCTCTGGGCATGAAGACTGGCCCGAATCAACAACTCCTGATCTTCCTCGCGAATTCGAGCAAAGCTCAGCGTACAACGATAAGTCTCACCGTTTTCCTCTGGTTCTGACTTTTCAGCTGTCAGATAACAATAAATTGCCAGAGCCTCTTCTTTAAAAAACAGTTTTGCCTGAAATGTTTGACCTTCGGTTAATGGCGAGTCATTTAGTATGCGAATACCGCCGCCACCGTATTCAACACCTTCAAAGCGATGAGCCGGGTCATCTTCGTTGCGGAGCATGTAGCCCAGTAATATGTTCATACGCTTGTGCTGCTGTTCTAGAAAAGCGACCAGAGCGCTGCCCGACGACTGTTCAACTTTAATACTTTGCAGTTGTTGCTGATCACTTTCAGCCATGCTGGATGCAATAGTGAACAGTTCCGGAATTTCAGCTATAAACGCGTCTTCGTCAGGGATGCTGTCAGCCGATTCCAGCGCAATTAAATTGACCGGGAAGCGATCTCTTACGGTGAAGAAATCTCCGATTGGTGATGTCATTGATGTCTGCGATTGCGTCATTGTGTCGGCTTTTAGTTGTCAGGCTCAATACAACTCATTATCCTTGCTCGTTATGAATTAGCAACCATCAAATAATTGAGGGTATATGTTTCAGCCGGTCGTGCTGTTTATTGGCTTGCGTTATAGTCGGGCAAGGCAGGGGTCTGCGTTTACCGCCTTTATCAACCGCTTTGCCTTTGCCGGTATTGCCCTTGGGGTTATGGCTCTGGTGGTTGTCATGTCGGTTATGAACGGTTTTGAAGGCCAATTGAAAGAGCGCATTCTGGGCGCGGTTCCTCAGGTAACGCTAACCGATGCTGACAGCAATACGGAACTGACAGACTGGCGTAAAACCCAAGAGCAACTGCCTGAATTAGAAGCTATTAAAGGGTCAATGCCGTATGTACAAACGCAGGGCATATTGCAGTTTTCAGAAAAAATGTCGGTAGCCAATATACAGGGCATTTACCCGGATGCAGGCGAGGTACCTCTCTCACTCAAAGATAAAATGGTTGTCGGTGACTGGCTCAGTCTGACGCCGGGAAATTATCACTTGGTGATAGGGCAGCGGCTGGCGCAGAAACAAGGAATAACCGTTGGTGATAGCATTCGAATTATCGCAGCGCAGGGCGGGGTTTATACGCCTTTTGGACTGGTTCCTTCGCAGCGCCGCTTTGTTGTTACCGGGTTCTTTGCTATGGGCTCTGAGGTTGACGAGTCGGTTGTTTTTGCCCATGGCAGTGACCTGGCGCGTTTAATTCGGTTACCTGAAGGAAAAGTGAGTGGGTTGCAATTATTTTTAGATGACGCCTTTAAAGCTCCCCAAGTGGCAGAAAGCCTGCGCAATAAAACGCAATTAACGACCAGCGACTGGCGACAAAATTACGGCCAGTTATTTGAAGCTGTGGGCATGGAAAAACGCATGATGTGGTTAATGCTGGCGCTAATCATTGCGGTTGCGGCGTTTAATACTTTATCGGCTCTTATTATGGTGATAAACGACAAACGCCATGATATCGCCATATTACAAACTTTGGGTTTATCTAACGGACGGATACGCACGGTATTTTTATTGCAGGGGCTTTATAATGGCGTGCTGGGCTCACTAATTGGCGTTATTCTGGGGCTGGTGTTGAGTTGCTACCTGAATGATATTCTGGCGTTATTCGGTGCACAGATCTTTGCCGGATCAGATGAAGGCCTGCCAATTATCATTAATGTGTCTCAGGTTATTATTACCGCTGTTGCTGCAATTGCCTTAACTTTGGTGGCAACGCTATATCCCGCATCACAAGCCGCACATGTTCAACCCTCGGAGGCATTACGCTATGACTGACGCGCTGTTGCGTTGCAAAGAATTGAGTAAATCCTATCAGGACGGGGGCGACCAGGTTACCGTTTTAAAAGACATTGATTTTGCGCTGCAAGCCGGAGAAATGGTTGCCGTAGTCGGAGCGTCAGGCTCGGGTAAAAGCACCTTGCTGCATTTGTTGGGTGGACTGGATAAACCCTCATCTGGCCAATTGTTTTATAAAGATCAGGAAATGACGCCCTGGAAAGCCGACAAGTTGGCGCAGTGGCGTAACCAGAACCTTGGCTTTGTGTATCAGTTTCATCATTTATTGCCGGAATTTTCAGCGTTGGAAAACGTTGCCATGCCGCAACTGATAGCCGGTAAAAGCCCGGCGGAAGCTAAACAGCAGGCTGAGCAGCTTTTAGTACGCGTGGGGTTAGAGCACCGGTTGTCGCATCGTCCGGCACAGCTTTCCGGCGGTGAACGTCAACGGGTTGCTATAGCCAGGGCTTTTGTGAATAAACCACAGGTTGTGCTGGCTGATGAGCCGACAGGTAACCTTGATGGTGAAGCGGCTGAGAGTATTTATCAGTTAATGCTGGAACTGAATCAGGAAATGGGCACGGCTTTTATTGTGGTAACTCACGACTTACAACTGGCCGAGCAGCTGCAGCGCGTAGAAGTTCTAAAAAATGGAATTTTGCGTAAGGAGCAAGACTAATGCAGCTTGCCTGGTTAATTGCCCGCCGCTTTCGTAAAGGTACCGCAAAGCAGGGTTTTTTGTCTTTTATATCGGCGTCATCGACTATTGGTATAGCGCTCGGATGTGCGGTTTTAATTGCGGCGTTGTCGATGATGAACGGTTTTAATCAGGTGCTACAGGAGCGGCTACTGGCTGTTGTTCCTCAGGTTGAATACAGTGCGGTAGAAGGTGCATTGGAAGACTGGCATGAGATTGCGAAAATCGCCCGGCAACACCCTGAAGTTATAGCTGCGGCTCCTGGAATTAATTCCACTGTTATGGTGCAGACCCAGTCAACTTTTCATGGTATTAAGGTTCGGGGAATATCTGCAGAGCAGGAACAAAACGTATCGGCTTTATCCGACTATGTAAGCAACGAAGACTGGCTACGCTGGCAACATAAGGGCGGCTTGTTGTTAGGGGCTGGCTTAGCCGAAAAGCTGGGCTTGGCCGTTGGCGATTCCGTTTCTTTGTTAACGCCGGAAAAGTCTGAACGAGGATTTCGTTCTCCAGAACGGGTGCGACTGGAAGTCACTGGATTGTTTAAATTTGGTGGGCAAATCGATTATCAAAATGCCTATGTCTCTCTGGAAACGGCTAAGAATGAATTGAGTTTTGCTAGTGATGTCAGTTCGGTACGCTTGCGGTTAAAGGATGTTTTTTCGGCTCCAGCGGTTGCCCGGGAAATAGGTAACCAATTGCCTGAATTGGTCTATCTGGATGACTGGACCCGAAGTCACGGCCATTTATATCGTGATATTGAGCTGGTGCGCTGGGTAGTGTATCTGGTTTTGATTCTGGTTATGGCCGTAGCCTGCTTTAATATTGTTTCAACGCTCATTATGACGGTAGCGAAGAAGCGCAGCCAAATTGCCATGTTGAAAACCCTGGGCATGAAAGACAAGTCCTTACTGCAATCCTTTGTGTTGCAGGGGTTAATGAATGGTCTTTATGGGGTGGTTATTGGTTGTGCCTGTGGAATACTTCTGGCTCAGTTTTTACCCGATATTATGCTGACACTTGAATCCTGGTTTCACTTTAAAGTGCTTTCCAACGATATCTACTTTGTTGGTGAGGTGCCTTCCGAATGGGCTTGGGGAGACGTTATTCTAGTGGCCAGTGTGGCATTGCTAATGAGTTTGCTGGCCACTATTTATCCAGCCTGGAGGGCGGTCAAAGTTGAACCCGCCAAGGCCCTGCACGAAAGTACTTAATTGCCTTAAGGGTTGCGACGGCGCCAGGCTTTGACCACAGACTGGCGCCAAAGTAAGCGAATACCGATATAACCAATAAAGCTGGATAACGTGCCAAGAATCAAACACCCAAGCAGTAATGCCGGACCGATGGTCGAAATGCTGTGCATTAACCACTCCCAGCTAAGTTCAAAAGCAAAGGGTTGTGGTGGCTCTGCCAGCAGGGCATTACCGACTAAATAGCACAGATAGAACATTGGTGGCATAGTAATAGGGTTTGAAACCCAGACAAGCCCAACCGAAAGTGGCAGGTTAACGCGAAAAGGAATTGCCGACGCTGCCGCTAATAACATTTGAAAAGGAACCGGTATAAAAGCGCAGAATAGACCGACTGCAAATGCGCCTGAAGCTGACCGTCGGTTTAAGTGCCATAAGTTTGCGTCGTGCAGAAGGCTGCCGAATAAGCGAATCGCTTTGGATTCGCGCACTTTTTGATGATCAGGCATTAAGCGTTTAATGAAGCGTCTGGCCATAATGTGACGTTTATTACCTATCCGGTTACTGCCCCAGGGAAGGAGCAACGATGGATCGTTGGTTACTGGTCTTTACCGGCGGAATATTGTCCGCCTCGTTACACTCTGACATTAAATTTTGGCTAATTGTTTCAACTATCGCTCTACTACTTTTGGCGATAGCTTATGCCTTTTTGTATTTTAGACAGAGGGAAGTAAAACAGCGAACCATCGTACTACTACTGATGGTGTTATTTTGCGGTATTTTATGGGCTAATGCCAACCTTTATTGGCAAAATTTACGCGCTGTACCTGACCGGTTGATTGACCGGGAAACTCACCTAACGCTTGTTGTAGATGAAATATCGCGTCGTTACCCTTTTCATATACGTATGACAGGCCGGGTAGAAGTTCTGGCTGGTAAAATTTTGCCATTCTGGCAGCAACCCCGGGTTCAACTGAATTGGTATAACAGCCACCATAAACAGGTGCCGAAAGCTGGTGAGCGTTGGCAACTGGAAGTGAAGTTGAAACAGGCAACTGACTATCGCAACCAGGGGAGTTTTCGATACCGGCAATACTTACTGCGCAATAATATTTATGCCTTAGGAACAGTTAAAGACAGCGAAAAACTGACTCGTTCAATCAGTTTTCGGCAGAAAATTTTTGATGGCATTAAACAAGCTGACTTATCCGAACCGGGTATATTGGCTGCATTAACGATTGGCGAACGCAGCTTGTTGACCTCTGCCACCCGTGAAATTTGGCAAAAAACGGGGTTAGCTCATAGCCTGGCTATTTCCGGCTTGCATTTGGGGATGGTTGCCGGCGCCGCTATTTTATTCTTTCGTTTTTGTTTTCACTGTTTTCCCATCAGCTTACAAACCAGAGAGCGGCTAAACATCCGACTGTGGTCGCTAGCCTTCGCGGCAATGGTGGTAACTGGTTATGCCGGCCTGGCAGATTTCTCAATATCGACTGTCAGAGCTTTAACCATGTTTCTGGTGGTTCTTCTGCATATTGTGTTAAATCTCAAATTAAATCCGCTAAGTTTATTGTTGCGAGTGGTGGCTGCGGTATTAGTGGTTGATGTTTTTGCCTGGCAGGATCCCGGTTTTTGGTTATCTGTTACTGCCGTTGCCGCACTTTTTCTTGCCAGTTGGCGCTGGAGCAAAAGTCGTGGTCGTTTCTCCGCGCTAAAAAGCCTCTGGTCAATTCAGTGGCTGCTGTTGGTGGTGATGTCTCCTTTATCATTCTTATTATTTGGTGGTTTTTCGCTTTTTGCTCCCGTCGTCAATTTGTTGGTGTTACCTGTTATCAGCTTTTGGTTATTGCCACTGGCTTTAATAGGAACGGTTTTGGCGTTGTTTGATTCTGGTTTCGCTGTCCTTTTCTGGCAATTGGCTGAATTTCCCGTTAACTATTTGAACCCACTATTGGAAGCTGTAGCGGGGCACCCGGCTAATTGGCTGGAACTGAACCAATGGCCGATAACTCGTGCTGCGCGGTTTGCTGCTTTGTTCGCACTTACTGTGGCCATGCTGTTGCCGGTAAGCCGCGGCTGGCATCGGTTAGGTCTATTACTGTGTTTGCCTGTTGCTGCTTTTTTATTTTTTAATCAACGGGACGGGAAACTGCGTCTTCATGTTCTGGACGTGGGCCAAAGTCAGGCTGTGGTGCTAGAGAAAGACGGTAAAGCCATGCTAATTGATACCGGTATTGAGTTTAACTCCGGTTTCAGTGTTGCAGAATCTGTTATTGAACCTTTCCTTAATTACCATGGTTTGCGCCCTGAGCTGGCTTTTATCAGCCATGGCGATAGAGATCATAACGGCGGCAGAGACTTTCTGATGCAAAGGTATCCTCAGTTAGAGTGGCGCGGAGATGCCAGTGATAAACCTTGTCGCGCCGGTGATACAGGTGAATGGAATAGCATGCAATGGGAGGTTCTGTGGCCAACACCTGCTTACCAGGATGCAAATCGGCTCAGTAAAAATAACCGTTCATGTGTACTACGCATCAGTTATAAAAGCTTCAGTATTTTTCTGCCCGGTGACATTGAAATGACGGCAGAGCAATTATTGCTGGAGTCTTTACATGAGTTGTCTGAAGCTAATTCCAATGTTCTGTTAATTCCACATCATGGCAGCAAAACATCGACCAGCTGGCCTCTGTTACAGGCGGTTAATGCTGACGTCTATCTTATCAGCTACGGTAAGCATAGTGGCTATGACTTTCCTCACCGCTATACACTGGAAAGGCTCTCCCGTACTCAAAAGCCCTGGTTTGGAACCAGGGACAGCGGCCAACTGACTATTGTTAGTGACGGCAACACATGGAGTTTGGAGTTACCCTTTGAAAACAGGTAGAATAGCAAAAGTGTTAATGACTTATTTGAGACTACATGGATTCTCAGCTTAAAAAAAAGACGACCTTTAAACGCTTATTAGGTTATATCAAACCTTATAAGGCAGCTTTTATCGCTGCTATCCTGTGTATGATTGGTTACTCTGCCATTGATACATTGTTCTTATCCCAAATTGAAACGTTAATAGATGACGGGTTAACAGAGCAAGACTCTAATATATTGCTTTACGGTGCCCTCTTTGTTCCTTTTATTTTCATCCTTCGTGGTTCTTTGAATGTTGCTTCCAGCTACTTCCTGCATTGGGTGGGTTTTAAAGTTGTTACCAAAATGCGGCAGCAACTGTTTGACCATATGATGAAACTGCCGGTGGGTTTCCATGACCAGCACTCAACCGGTGATTTAATTTCAAAAATAACTTATGACACGCAGCAGGTAGCAGAAGCGAGTAGCCGGGCTATTCTGGTCTTGGTGAAAGAAGGCGCGTTCGTCGTTGGTTTGTTAGGTTTGATGTTTTATCAAAGCTGGCAACTATCATTGGTATTTTTGGTGATAGGCCCTCTGGTTGCAAAAGTTGTAGGGGTTGTTTCACGTCGCTTCCGCAAAGTAAGTAGTCGTATTCAGACCGCTATGGGTAATGTAACCACAACTGCAGAGCAGATGATCAACGGCCATAAGGTTGTGATCATGCATCAGGGTCAAAAAGGTGAGTCGACACGTTTTTCGGAAATAAACAACATTACCCGTAACCAGAATATGAAGTTGGTGAACACCCGGGCTATAAGCACTTCGGTTATTCAGTTTATTGCTTCGTTAAGTCTGTCTATGGTTCTGGTTATTGCCAGTTTCCCAGAAATGCTGGGTGAGCTTTCGGCCGGTGCTTTTACTACGTTACTTACTTCTATGATCATGTTGCTGCGCCCGTTAAAGCAGTTGACTAACGTAAACAGTGATTTCCAGCGCGGTATTGCGGCTGCAACCAGCGTGTTTGCAATTCTGGACGAACCGATTGAAGTTGATAAAGGCTCGCGAGTGGTTGATCGTGCAGCAGGTGATATTGTTTTTGATGACGTGACCTTTTCTTATCAAAAAGATGATGAACCTGCGTTAGAGCACATTAATTTTAAAGTTGATCAGGGCAAAACCGTGGCGCTGGTGGGCCGTTCAGGTAGTGGTAAGTCGACAATATCGAACTTGCTTACGCGGTTCTACGATGTAGAGCAGGGCAGCATTCTGCTTGATGGCCATAATATTAACGATTATAAACTGAAATGCTTAAGGCGTCAGTTTGCGCTGGTGTCTCAGCATGTAACCTTGTTTAACGACACCATAGCAAACAACATTGCTTACGGCGCTTCAAAAGATGTATCACGTGAAAATATTATTAAAGCCGCTGAGCAAGCTTACGTTACTGAGTTCACCGACAGCATGCCGAAAGGTCTGGATACTATGGTGGGCGAGAATGGGGTGATGTTATCCGGTGGTCAGCGTCAGCGTATAGCCATAGCCCGTGCACTATTACAAGACGCGCCTATTCTGATACTGGATGAAGCGACATCGGCGCTGGATACTGAGTCCGAGCGTCATATTCAGGATGCCCTGGGAACCTTACGTAAAAACCGTACCGCTATTGTCATTGCGCACCGTTTATCGACCATTGAAAATGCTGATGAGATTTTAGTCATGGACAATGGTGAGATTATTGAACGCGGTACACACCAGCAATTGCTTGATCAGGAAGGTGCATATTTTCAGCTGCATAACTTGCAGTTTAGTGGGGGCGCCTAATGTGGCTTCAAAAGCAGTGGTATAAAGCCAGGCTGCACCCTTTACTGTTTTTGCTCACACCACTGTCGCTGGTGTTTTGGCTGGTAACAAATTTGCGTCGCAGTTTTTATGCTTTTGGCCTAATGTCTCGCTATAAAGCCGATGTTCCGGTCATAGTGGTGGGGAACATTAGCGTGGGCGGCACTGGCAAAACACCTATGGTTGTGGCCTTAAGCCAATGGCTCAAAGATGAGGGCTGGAATCCGGGCATTATCAGTCGTGGTTACGGTGCAAAAGGGCCTTTTCCTTACGAGGTTTTAGATAGCGACTCTCCGGAAAAAGCCGGTGATGAACCTTTACTCATGCGTCGTCGCACTGGCTGCCCTGTTGTTATTGCACCAAAGCGGGCTCAGGCCGCAAAGCTTATGGCGGAACAACACCCCAAAGTAAACGTTATTATTTGTGATGACGGGCTACAGCATTACGCACTCAAACGCGACATTGAATTAATTATGATAGACGCTGAGCGAGGAACCGGAAATGGATGGTTATTGCCTGCGGGCCCATTACGGGAAGGCCCATGGCGTCTGAAAGGTGCGGACTGGGTTATTTCTAACTATGGTCGCCATGCATTCGCCCGGCATGTAGTGGACGTCGAGCCTGGCAACTGGTACCGGGTTGATAATAACGAGCAAGTTGAATTGAAAACCGAGAGCAAATTTAATGCCGTGGCTGGTATTGGTTATCCGCAGCGATTTTTTAACTCGCTAATTGAACAGAGTATTGAACTGGAGAACAGTCAGGGCTTTGCGGATCATCACGCTTTTAGCCAACAGGACTTTTCTAACCTGACCAGTAACCCTATATTAATGACAGAAAAAGATGCCGGTAAATGCCACTCTTTTGCGCAAGCTGACTGGTATTACCAAACAATTGAAGCGAAGCTGCCCGAAGTGATGAAAACTAACTTATTGGCAGAGCTCGAAAGGAAGAAAAATGGCCATCGATAAAACAACATTAGCAATATTGGCGTGTCCAAAGTGTAAAGGGAAACTGACCTATTACGCCGATAAAGACGAGCTAGTATGCCGCGGAGAACGCCTCGCATACCCAATAGACGAGAATATTCCCGTGCTTATAGCGGATAAGGCTCGCGAGTTATCTTCAGATGAGTTAGAAAAGGTTCCTTCATGAGTTTTACCGTTGTCATTCCCGCCCGTTACGGTTCAAGCCGTTTGCCGGGCAAACCTTTAGCCGATATTGCCGGTAAGCCGATGATTCAGCATGTGGTTGAGCGAGCTGAGGCTAGTGGCGCTGCCGAAGTCATAGTTGCTACCGATGATATGCGGATTAAAGAGGGTGTTGATAAGTTTGGTGGTCGTGTAATGATGACCTCAAGTGAACACTCCTCGGGCACGGAACGTTTGGCTGAGGTTATCGAGCAATTGGCTCTGGCAGAAAACGAAGTGGTGGTTAATGTACAGGGTGATGAACCCTTTATTCCGCCTGAAATTATTCGACAGGTTGCCGATAATTTAGCGAATCAACGGCAGGCACCTATGGCGACGCTGGCCGTGCCTATTACTGACGCTGAAGATATTTTTAACCCGAATACAGTAAAAGTGGTTACCGATGCTGCGGGTTATGCGCTGTATTTTAGCCGCGCCGCAGTTCCCTGGGACAGAGAGCATTTTTCTGCAGACCGGACGACAGATGTGGTTACTGAGCATTATCATCGTCACATTGGTATTTATGCTTATCGCGCAGGTTTTGTCAGACGTTATGTTGAATGGGAGCCAAGCCCTATTGAACAGCTTGAGTCGTTAGAACAATTGCGGGTGCTTTGGCACGGAGAGCGTATTCATGTCGCTGAAGCTATTCTCGCACCGGCTACAGGCATTGATACTGAAGAGGACCTGCAGCGGGCACGAAAACTGGCAGGCGATGGTTAATCCATCGCCGACATTTTTGAATACTCATCTTCGAAAAAGAATTTTTCTTCACCAAAAGCTGGTTTTAAGTGATGCAGCCAGGTGGCATCTGGATCATATTTAGCGAAGAAGGGGCGTTGTACCCAGTCTGGATTGCGTCCCTGGATAAAGCGTAAGGCAAAGACTTTCTCACCAGCAATTTCGGTAACACCCTGAACTTCTACTTTCCCCGGGCCTGCACTCATCGAAGGGCCTCGCACGGTACGAGCTATACCCGAAACCTGCTGATACGCTTTTTGGAAAATTTCCCAGGTACGCTCCAGCGGCACTTCAAAGTAACGTTTTGCTCCGGTATCCCGTTCGACAAACATGTAATAAGGGATTAATCCGAGTTGTACCTGCTTCTCCCACATAGAAGCCCAGACATCCGGGTCGTCATTAATGTGTTTGAGTAAAGGAGCCTGACAGCGGATTTGAACACCTGTAGCGCGCAGACGACGAATGGCCTCCTGACACACTTCAGTGCGTAATTCATTCGGGTGGTTTAAATGCGCCATTATCGACACATGCTTGCCACCAGCAACTAAGCGCTCTAATAAACGAAGTAAATCGTCCGCGTCGGGGTCGGTGATAAAGCGATATGGCCAAAAGGTTAATGATTTAGTGCCGATGCGTATGGTTTTAATGTGCTCGAATTCAGGTTGCAGTAAACCTTCTAAGTAATGAGCCAGCTTGCGCGTGCGCATAACCATAGGGTCGCCGCCAGTCACCAGCAAGTCAGTAACTTCTTTGTGCTGAGCCAGATAGCGGTGCAATTGATCCGCGTCATTTGAATTAAAGCGGGTAGCTTTACCGACAAATTGCGCCCAACGGAAGCAGAAAGTGCAGTAAGAATGGCAGTACTGCCCCTGAGCCGGGAAAAAGAGCACCGTTTCGCGGTACTTATGCTGCATGCCCGGCAAAGGCTCACCGTCAACATGCGGCACATTCATTTGCATTTGTCCGGCAGGGTGAGGGTTCATTTCATCGCGTAGCTGAGTCGCCAAATCAAACACTTCATTGGTGGTGTGCTTGCCTGACATTAGGTCTGCCATGCGCTGGTACGCAGAAGGCTCCAGCATATCTTTTTGCGGGAAAGTTAGCTGAAACAGCGGGTCATTGGGTACATTTTCCCAGTCAATCAGTTCGTTAAATACATATTCATTAACTCTGAATGGCAGTACATTAGCGACGACTTTCATTTCAAAACGCATGTCATCAGGAACTTTCTTTAACGCCTCAATTTTATCTAACTGGCGATGCTGATATACCTTGAATTTACGTGGTGTAATGATGGGTTGTTGTACATTGACTACTTGCTGCATAAGCCTCTCTGTAATTATCTGCAACCTGCTAAAGCACGTTGAAAATGAATTTGTCTGTCAGCTCTCTCTTTGGCGACCAACGAAATGCGACGTAGTATAAAGAATTTAAGGCTTCGTTGCACGTTCTGTAAGGTGTGAAAAGCAATGTACTCAAACTAATTAAGAGCGGGCATAAAAAAAGGCGCTCAACCGAGCGCCTTCTTAACTCAAACCAATTTATTTTTTAATTGGTGAAAACTCGCGTTTTGTATAACCAGTATATAACTGACGAGGACGACCAATTTTCTGGTTTTCTTCGCCCATCATTTCGTGCCAGTGAGAAACCCAGCCGACAGTACGTGACAGCGCAAAGATAACGGTGAACATATTGGTAGGAATACCAATAGCTTTCAGTACGATACCTGAGTAGAAGTCAACGTTAGGGAAGAGTTTCTTTTCAATGAAGTAGTCGTCTTCCAGAGCGATACGCTCCAGTTCCATTGCGACGTCAAGTAATGGATCATCACGATCCAATTCTTTCAGTACTTCGTGGCAAGATTCACGCATTACCGTTGCACGAGGGTCGGTGTTTTTGTATACACGGTGACCAAAGCCCATTAGACGGAAAGGATCGTCTTTGTCTTTTGCTTTCTCAATATATTTTGGAATGTTTTCAACAGAACCAATTTCAGCCAGCATACGCAAGCAAGCTTCGTTTGCACCACCATGGGCTGGTCCCCATAAAGACGCAACACCCGCAGCGATACATGCGTAAGGGTTAGCACCAGAAGAACCGGCAAGGCGTACTGTTGACGTTGATGCGTTTTGCTCGTGGTCAGCATGCAAAGTAAAGATGCGATCCATAGCGCGAGCTACCGCAGGGCTTATTTTGTAGTCTTCCGCAGGAACCGAGAACATCATGTTCAGGAAGTTTTCTGCATAACCTAAGTCGTTACGTGGGTAAACGAAAGGTTGACCAATGCTGAATTTATAAGCCATTGCTGCAATTGTTGGAATTTTTGCAATCAGACGGTAAGCACTACGTAAACGTTGGTTTTCATCGTGAATCTCCAGATCATCATGATAGAACGATGATAAAGCTCCCGTTACGGCACATAACATTGCCATAGGGTGAGCATCACGACGGAAACCATTAAAGAAATTGTGAATTCCCTGATGCACCATAGTGTGCTTAGTAATGGTGTTTTTGAATTCATGGTATTGCTTTTCGGTAGGAGCTTCGCCGTGCAACAACATGTAGCAAACTTCTAAGTAATCTGCTTTAGTTGCTAACTCACCAATAGGGTAACCGCGGTGCAGTAAAACGCCGTTTTCACCATCTATATAGGTGATAGCCGACTCGCAAGAGCCTGTAGCCAGAAACCCCGGGTCAAAAGTAAAATAACCATGTTTTCCCAGAGTTCGGACGTCAACTACATCCTTTCCTGCCGTTGGTGATAGTACCGGCAATTCAATGGATTGGCCGTCAATCTGTAAAGTGGCTTTACGATCAGCCATAAGGAATTCTCCTCGCTATCTACTTTGAAAAAGTGCGCTAATTTAACTCGATCATGCCCGTAAATGTCAATTTTAATCGGGGAACATGAACCAATTATAGCGAAATATACGTAATAAACATGACGAAAAGATTACTCAGATTGAAGAATTATCTTGTTAGGTTAGACTTTAGTAGTAAAGCGTATTTTAGTCAGCGTTCAAATCTGAGTTTGTCGTTGTAATTAATAGCTTAGCTAGATATACTTTGCGCCGTATTGGTGGCATGTTTCTGTGTCGCGCAAACGAAAATTGCATTTCTTTTGTGCTTTATTAAAAGGCAATCTATCGTGAAAAAAGAAAGACCTGTTAATTTAGACTTATCAACTATCAAGCTTCCTGCCGCTGCCAAAGCATCCATACTGCATCGTATTTCCGGTGTTGCTATGCTGTTCTCTCTGGCTTTTCTAATTTGGGCTTTTGCCGTGTCACTTAGTGGCCCTGAAGGCTTTGCTCAAATCGAGAGTATCATGACCAGCTTTATCGCTAAATTTATTGGCTGGGGTATTTTGACAGCGCTAGGATTTCACTTAATCATTGGTCTGCGTCACTTAGTAATGGACATGGGCTACTGGGAAGAACTCGATTCCGGAAGAATCAGCGCAATTGTCTCAATTGCTCTTTCTGTGATCTTTTCCGTATTAGTAGGAGTTTGGCTATGGTAACAGCAGCAGCTACTTTTGGTCGTAGCGGTTCTCATGACTTTATTTTATTGAGAGCCAGCGCGATTGTAATGGTTCTATATTCACTGTTCATGGCTGGGTTCTTCCTTTCTACGCCAGATGTAACTTATCAAGTGTGGAGTGGGTTGTTTGCCAACATTTGGATGAAAGTGTTCACTATGCTGGCCTTATCTTCTGTGTTAATTCACGGCTGGATTGGCATTTGGCAAGTATCAACAGACTACGTGAAAGCGTCCGGTCTCAGAGCTTTTATCCAACTGGTTTTCAGCGTTGGTCTGATCGCTGTTTGGCTCACTGGCTTATTCGTACTGTGGGGTGTTTAAGTGACTGTTAAAACTTTAGAATATGATGCAGTGGTGATTGGTGCTGGCGGTGCCGGCATGCGAGCAGCACTGCAAATTTCCCAAGAGGGATTGAGCTGCGCGTTGATGTCCAAAGTGTTTCCAACACGCTCTCACACAGTTTCTGCTCAGGGTGGTATTACCGTAGCATTAGGTAATGCGCATGAAGATAACTGGGAATGGCACATGTTCGATACCGTTAAAGGTTCGGACTATATTGGTGACCAGGACGCTATCGAATACATGTGTAAAGCTGGCCCTGAAGCTATTTTAGAAATGGAAAACTTAGGTTTACCATTCTCGCGTTTTGAAAACGGCAAAGTTTATCAACGTCCATTTGGTGGTCAGTCGAAGAACTTTGGTGGCGAGCAGGCTGCTCGTACTGCCGCTGCAGCTGACCGTACCGGTCACGCTTTGCTGCATTTGCTTTATCAGCAAAACGTGAAGAAAAAAACCACCGTATTTTCAGAATGGTACGCGCTGGATATCGTTAAGAACCAAGACGGCGAAGTTTGTGGTGTAACCACCATGGATATCGAAAGCGGCGAAGTTTACTTTGTTAAAGCTAAGGCCGTTGTTCTTGCTACCGGCGGTGCGGGTCGTATTTATTCTTCAACGACCAATGCTCATATCAACACGGGTGATGGTATTGGTATGGCACTACGTGCCGGCGTTCCTGTACAAGATATGGAAATGTGGCAGTTCCACCCAACCGGTATTGCCGGAGCGGGCTCGCTTGTCACAGAAGGTTGTCGTGGTGAAGGCGGTTACCTGCTGAACAAAGACGGTGAACGCTTTATGGAGCGTTATGCGCCAAACGCGAAAGATTTGGCATCACGCGACGTTGTCTCCCGCGCTATGATGACTGAAATCCGTGAAGGACGTGGTTGTGAAGGCCCATGGGGTACTCACCTTAAACTGAAACTGGATCACCTGGGTAAAGAAACCCTGGAGAGTCGTTTGCCGGGTGTTTGTGACTTATCACGTACATTCGCACACGTTGATCCGGTGAAAGAACCAATTCCGGTTATTCCTACCTGTCACTATATGATGGGCGGTATTCCGACGGACGTTAATGGACAAGTCCTGACTGTTGGTGACGATGGTCAGACATCTCACGTTAAAGGCCTGTTTGCTTGTGGTGAAATTGCTTGTGTATCTGTACACGGTGCTAACCGCTTAGGCGGTAACTCACTGCTTGACCTGGTGGTATTCGGTCGTTCAACCGGTATGCACCTGGGCGAAACGCTTGCGGCTAACGTAGAAGCCAGAGAAGCAAGTAGCGACGACATTGACGCTGCACTAGCGCGTTATAATCGTTGGGAAAATACTCAGAAAGGCGAAGATCCGGCACAAATTAAGAAAGACCTGCAACAGTGCATGCAACTTAATTTCTCGGTTTTCCGCGAAGGCGATTCAATGAAAGAAGGGCTTGCTGAGCTGCGCGAAATTCGCGAACGCCTGAAAAACGCTCGTCTTGATGACACCTCTAAAGAGTTTAATACTCAGCGCGTCGAATGCCTTGAGCTAGATAACTTGATGGAAACGGCTTACTCAACTGCAGTTGCTGCCAGCTTCCGTACAGAAAGCCGCGGTGCTCACAGCCGTGCAGACTACCCGGATCGTGATGATGAGAAGTGGTTAGTACACACTGTTTATCGTCCTGAAAAGGAAGATATGGTGACGCGGGAAGTCAATATGGCGCCTAAACTGCGTGAAGCTTTCCCTCCGAAAGCTCGTACCTACTAAGTTGGAGGGTATATGAAAAAATACACATTTTCAGTTTATCGTTATAATCCTGATGTCGACAACGCGCCTCACATGAAAGAGTACACGTTGGAAGTAGAAGATAATCAGGATTTGATGGTGCTAGAAGCACTGATCAAATTGAAAGAACAAGATCCATCGCTGGCGTTCCGCCGCTCGTGCCGTGAAGGTGTTTGTGGCTCCGATGGTATGAATATTAACGGTAAAAATGGTTTGGCTTGTATCACTCACTTGTCTTCTTTGAAATCAGACAAAATTGTGATTCGTCCGCTACCAGGTTTGCCGGTCATTCGTGATTTGATTGTTGATATGAGCCAGTTCTATCAGCAGTACGAGAAAATCAAACCGTACCTTATCAACGATGACAAAACGCCACCAGCGCGTGAACGACTGCAGTCGCCGGAAGACCGTGCTAAGCTTGATGGTCTTTACGAGTGCATTTTATGTGCATGCTGTTCAACATCATGCCCATCGTTCTGGTGGAACCCGGATAAATTTGTTGGACCTGCTGGTCTGCTGCACGCTTATCGTTTCTTAATTGATAGTCGTGACACAGCAACAGACGAGCGTTTGGATGAACTCGATGATGCCTTTAGTGTATTCCGTTGTCACGGAATCATGAACTGCGTTAACGTATGTCCAAAAGGGTTGAATCCAACAAAGGCTATTGGACACATCAAATCGATGCTTTTGAGTCGCGCTGTTTAACTCGTTATATTGTCGCGCCAATTTGAACGGTTGATGTTGTGGATGGCCATCCCACAAGGATGGCTATTTTTTTATAAAAACGGTTTATCTATTCAGGTGAAGGAAACGCAATGCAAGATGGTGTAATGCGTGAATGGTTAGAAACATCGCATCTAGCCGGTGGTAACGTTGCCTACATTGAACAAATGTTTGAGGCTTATCTGGATGATCCGACGGCAGTCAGTGATGAGTGGCGTCAAATGTTCGATGCGTTGCCGAAGGATAATCACATTGTTGATACTAAGCTCAGCGATGTCCGGGAACAGTTTCGCCAGGCCGCGAAGAATAAGCTCAAGCAATCTCAAACAGGCAGTACGACTGCCGCAGATCAGAAGCAAGTTAAAGTTTTACAGCTTATCAATGCTTACCGATTCCGCGGCCATCAGCACGCCAACCTTGATCCTCTTGGTTTATGGAAACAGGAAACCGTTCCAGACCTTTCATTAAACTTCCACGATTTAAGCAAAGACGACTTGGAACGCGAGTTTAATGTCGGCTCTTTAGCTGTTGGCAAAGACACAATGAAGCTGAGTGATATTCACGAAGCGCTGGAAAATATTTATTGTGGCTCTATTGGTGCCGAATACATGCACATTGTTTCAACCGAGGAAAAACGCTGGATTCAGCAACGGTTGGAAGGTGTTCTTGGAAAGCCCAAGTTTGAAAAAGAACAACAGACTAAAATTTTAAAAGAACTGATAGCCGCTGACGGACTGGAAAAGTATCTTGGGTCAAAATTCCCGGGAGCTAAGCGCTTTTCATTAGAAGGTGGCGACAGTCTGGTTTCGTTGTTGAAAGAACTCATTTCACGCTCTGGTGAGCAGGGTGCCAAAGAAGTGGTTATTGGCATGGCTCACCGTGGTCGCTTGAACGTTTTAGTCAACGTTCTGGGTAAAAAGCCACAAGACTTATTCGACGAGTTCGCCGGTAAGCATGACAGCAGTAAAGGCTCAGGTGATGTTAAGTATCACATGGGCTTCTCTTCTGACTATGCAACGCCGGGCGGCGACGTCCACCTTGCTTTGGCCTTTAACCCGTCGCACCTGGAAATTGTAAACCCAGTTGTTATGGGTTCGGTTCGTGCACGCATGGATCGTCTGAAAGACCCGGAAGGCAAAAAAGTTCTGCCTATTACCATTCACGGTGACGCTGCTGTTGCTGGTCAGGGTGTGGTGCAAGAAACGTTCAATATGTCGCAGACACGTGCTTACCGTGTAGGCGGCTCTATCCGTATAGTGGTGAATAACCAGGTTGGTTTCACTACATCTAAACAGGAAGATGCGCGCTCCACTCAGTATTGTACTGACATTGCCAAAATGGTGCAGGCGCCAATTTTCCACGTTAATGCGGATGACCCTGAAGCCGTTGTTTTTGTCACTCAGTTAGCGCTTGATTACCGTAATGCATTCCAGCGCGACGTGGTTATTGATTTGGTTTGTTATCGCCGTCATGGACATAACGAAGCCGATGAGCCAAGTGCAACACAGCCGCTGATGTACGCAAAAGTTAAAAAACAGCCCGTTGCCCGCGAGCTTTATGGCAAGCGTCTGATAGAGAAATCGATAGTTGATGAAGACACGGCTAAGCAGTGGATGTCTGACTATCGTGATGCATTAGATAAAGGCGAAGTGGTGGTTGATGAACACCGTCCTATGCGTCAGCACTCTGTTGACTGGTCTCCCTACATAGGAAACGACTGGGACGTTGAGTACGACTACAAAGTCTCAGCAGATAAGCTGAAAGATCTGGGCGAAAAAATCACTCAGTATCCGGAAGAAGACAAGCTGAATTCCCGCGTTGAAAAAGTTTATCAAGAACGTCTGAAAATGGCGAAAGGCGATAAACCAATGGACTGGGGTTTCGCTGAAACTTTGGCTTATGCCACCTTAGTTAACGACGGCACTCATATTCGTTTGACCGGTCAGGACAGCGGCCGTGGTACCTTCTTCCACCGCCACGCGGTATTGCATAACCAAAAAGATGGTTCTACCTATATGCCACTGAACAATTTAGGTTCAGATCAGGGGCAAATTGAAATTTATGACTCAGTTTTATCAGAAGCTGCAGTTGTGGCCTTCGAATACGGTTACGCTACGGCTGAACCGCAGTCTCTGGTTATGTGGGAAGCTCAATTTGGTGATTTCGTTAACGGCGCCCAGGTTGTTATTGACCAGTTCTTAAGTTCTGGCGAGCAGAAATGGGGACGTTTATGTGGTTTAACATTGCTATTGCCGCACGGTTACGAAGGGCAGGGTCCTGAGCACAGTTCAGCCCGTCTTGAGCGTTTCCTGCAATTATCGGCCGATCACAACTGGTCAGTCTGTGTACCGACAACGCCTGCACAGGTTTTCCACATGATCCGTCGTCAGCACTTACGTCCGGTTCGCCGTCCGTTAGTTGTTATGACGCCTAAGTCATTGTTACGTCATCCGTTAGCGGTTTCAGAAATGGATGATTTAGCGGATCTTGGATTCCAGAACGCGATTGGTGAAATCGATGATCTGAATCCGAAAAAAGTAAAACGCGTGGTATTTTGCTCAGGTAAAGTCTACTACGATTTACTGAAAGAACGCCGCGAGCGTGAACAAGAAGATGTTGCCATTATTCGTATCGAACAGCTGTATCCGTTCCCTGCGGAAGAAGTGGCAGAAATTATGAAAGATTATCAGCACGTTAAAGATTTTGTCTGGTGTCAGGAAGAGCCTCAGAACCAGGGTGCATGGTATAGCAGCCAGCATCACTTCTGGGCCGCAATTCCGAAAGGAGCTCAGTTGTCTTATCGTGGTCGTAGTGCGTCAGCCGCACCGGCGGTCGGATACATTTCAGAGCACAACAAGCAGCAGCAAAACCTTGTTGACGAAGCGCTAACCATTAAATAGGTGAAGATGAACCATGGCGATTGATATTAAAGTTCCTCAATTACCCGAGTCTGTTGCAGATGCAACAATTGCAACATGGCACGTAAAACCTGGCGATAAAGTGTCTCGCGACCAGAATCTGGTTGACATCGAAACCGACAAGGTAGTGCTGGAAGTGGTTGCGGAAGCAGACGGTGTTTTGGGCGAAATTACTGCCGAAGAAGGCACTACCGTAACAGCTGAAGAAGTTATCGGAAAAATTGAAGAAGGTGACGGTGCGTCGGCATCTGACGATAAATCAGACGATAAAGACTCAGGCGACGACAAGAAGTCAGAGAAAAAAGAATCTGATTCTTCAGAAGACAAAGGCTCTGACACAAAAGGTTCTGGCGAGAAGATGGAAGTTAAAGTTCCTCAACTGCCAGAATCAGTCTCTGATGCCACTGTTTCTACCTGGCACGTTAAAGCTGGCGATGCAGTAAAACGTGACCAGAACCTGGTTGATATTGAAACCGATAAAGTGGTTCTGGAAGTGGTTGCTCCGGCTGATGGCGTTTTAGCTGAAATTAAGCACGAAGAAGGCGCGACAGTCGGTGCTGATGACGTTATCGGTATTGTCGAAGCTGGTGGGTCTGCTGGCGGTAGTTCAAGCAAGTCCGATGACAGCAAATCTGAATCTTCTTCAGAAAGTAAAGACGATGACGGTGACAACGAAGTAGCGGGTCCTGCGGTTCGTCGTTTACTTGGTGAACACGGCCTTAAGCCAAGTGACGTTAAAGGCACTGGTAAGGGCGGTCGCGTCACTAAAGAAGACGTGGAAAAACACGTGAAAGCTCAGTCTTCTAAGTCTTCGGATAGCAGCAAACAGCAGTCTTCACAGCCAGCCGTTTCAGGTGACCGTGACCAGAAACGTGTACCAATGACACGTCTGCGTAAACGTATCGCTGAGCGTCTGTTGCAAGCTAAGAACGACACCGCGATGTTGACCACGTTTAACGAAATCAACATGAAGCCAATTATGGACTTGCGTAAGAAGTACAAAGACGTGTTTGAAGAAACTCACGGCACGCGTCTTGGTTTCATGGGCTTCTACGTCAAAGCTGTAACTGAAGCACTGAAACGTTTCCCAGACGTCAACGCATCCATTGATGGCGACGATATTGTTTACCACAATTTCTTCGATATCAGCATTGCGGTATCAACGCCTCGTGGTCTGGTAACTCCAGTTCTGCGCGACACTGACCGTTTAAGCATTGCGGATATGGAAAATGGTATTCGTGACCTGGCTATCAAAGGCCGTGACGGTAAGTTAACTATGGATGAAATGCAGGGTGGTAATTTCACCATTACTAACGGTGGTGTATTTGGTTCACTGCTTTCAACGCCAATTCTGAACCCACCACAAAGCGCTATTCTGGGTATGCACAAAATCCAGGAGCGGGCGATGGTGGTAGACGGTAAGATCGAAATCTTACCGATGATGTACCTGGCTCTTTCTTATGACCATCGAATTATTGATGGTAAACAATCGGTAGGTTTCCTGGTTACCGTGAAAGAGTTATTAGAAGATCCTCAACGTCTTATCCTGGATATCTAAAGACGCTGAGAACCAGCCGCAATGCAATTTAGCTTGCGGCTGTTAATTATGCGCCGAGCAGGTTAAAATTCGGCGCGGTATTCGGGTAGGCAGCATTTTAGCTGCTTAAGTTGTTTCAACGAATCGGAAGAGCATCATGAATTTGCATGAGTATCAGGGTAAACAACTCTTTAAAGAGTTTGGTTTGCCAGTATCTGAAGGTTATGCCTGCGACACTGCTGATGAAGCGGTAGAAGCGGCAAAACGTATTGGTGGCGACATTTGGGTTGTCAAATGTCAGGTTCACGCTGGTGGCCGCGGTAAAGCGGGTGGCGTGAAATTAGTGAAAAGTTTAGACGACGTTCGCGCATTTGCTGAGCAGTGGTTAGGTAAAAACTTAGTAACTTTCCAGACCGACGAGAAAGGTCAGCCGGTTGCTAAGATTTTAGTTGAAAGCTGCACTGACATTGCAGACGAGCTTTACTTAGGTGCAGTTGTTGACCGTGCTTCACGCAAAATCGTGTTCATGGCATCAACCGAAGGCGGCGTAGAAATTGAAACCGTTGCTGAAGAAACACCTGAGAAAATCTTGAAAGCTGAAATTGACCCTACGGTTGGCGCGCAGCCATACCAAGGTCGCGAACTAGGCTTTAAACTGGGTCTGACTCCAGACCAGGTTAAGCAGTTCACTAAGGTCTTCATGGGCCTGGCGAAAATGTTCGAACAGTACGACTTAGCACTGTTAGAAATTAACCCATTGGTTATCACTGACGAAGGCAACGTTCACTGTCTGGATGCGAAAGTTGGCATCGACAGCAACGCATTGTACCGTCAGCCTAAAATCCGTGAAATGCACGATCCGTCACAAGACGACGCGCGTGAAGCAGAAGCGGCTAAATGGGAACTGAACTACGTAGCACTAGACGGCAACATTGGTTGCATGGTTAACGGTGCTGGTTTGGCGATGGGTACTATGGACATCGTTAAACTGAGTGGCGGCGAACCAGCTAACTTCCTTGACGTTGGTGGCGGCGCGACAAAAGAACGTGTTTCTGAAGCGTTCAAAATTATCCTGTCAGACAGCTCTGTTAAAGCCGTATTGGTTAACATCTTCGGTGGTATCGTACGTTGCGATATGATTGCTGAAGGTATTATCGGCGCTGTTGAAGAAGTGGGTGTTAAAGTTCCAGTTATTGTTCGCCTTGAAGGTAACAACGCTGAACTGGGTACCCAGAAATTGAACGAAAGTGGCCTGAACATTATCGCTGCAGAGAGCTTATCTGATGCTGCCGATAAAGTGGTTGCTGCGGCAGGAGGTCAATAATGAGCATTTTGATCGATAAAAATACCAAAGTTATCTGCCAGGGCTTTACTGGCGGTCAGGGTACTTTCCACTCTGAACAAGCTATTGCTTACGGTACGCAAATGGTTGGCGGTGTTACACCTGGTAAAGGTGGTCAAGAGCACTTAGGTCTGCCTGTATTCAATACTGTAAGAGAAGCTGTAGAAGCAACTGGCGCAACTGCTTCAGTTATCTACGTACCAGCTCCTTTCTGTAAAGATTCAATCATCGAAGCAGCAGACGCTGGTATCGAACTGATTGTTTGTATTACTGAAGGCATTCCTACACTGGATATGCTGTACGTTAAAGAATATCTGACGCACAAAGGCGTGCGCATGATCGGTCCAAACTGCCCGGGTGTTATCACTCCGGACGAGTGCAAAATCGGTATCATGCCTGGTCACATCCACAAGAAAGGTAAAGTGGGTATCGTGTCACGTTCAGGTACATTAACGTATGAAGCGGTTAAGCAGACTACTGACGCTGGTTTTGGTCAGTCTAGCTGTGTTGGTATCGGTGGCGACCCTATCCCGGGTTCTAACTTCATCGATATTCTGGAACTGTTCGAGAAAGATCCAGAAACCGAAGCTATCGTTATGATCGGTGAAATCGGCGGAACAGCAGAAGAAGAAGCGGCAGAGTACATTAAAAACAATGTATCTAAGCCGGTTGTTTCTTACATTGCTGGTGTTACTGCTCCTCCGGGCAAACGTATGGGCCACGCTGGTGCCATCATTGCCGGCGGTAAAGGTACTGCTGACGAGAAATTTGCTGCACTTGAAGCCGCAGGCGTTAAAACTGTACGCAGCCTGGCCGATATCGGCAAAGCTGTAGCAGAGAAAACTGGCTGGTAATAACTGCCAACGCTTAAACAAAACCCGGCCTTCGAGCCTAATGCTTGTCAGTTAAGCTAA
>NZ_DEXU01000010.1:0-23096 GCF_002364295.1 Idiomarina sp. UBA3176 | reverse complement strand
AACACCATGCTGACACGCAGGGCATGTAATGGGATAGGACGGAAGGAGGTCAGCTACCTACATGTGGTAGTCTTACTTTTCGACCAAAAAAAGTGAGTTCCAACATGAGTTATCGGCAGCTGACCGAGAGACAACGATATCAGATTTCTGCGTTGCTCTCAGAAGAATTTTCACAACGAGAGATTGCAAAAAAGCTGAAAATATTGCGCCCTCGACCGTCCATCGAGAGTTGCGACGTAACAACAATTTGTGCGGGTCATATGACCCTCAAAAAGCTCAAGAGCGTACGTTAAAACGACGCTCCAAGCCAAAACCCAAAAGAGTTTGCGAGAATACTCGAAACGCTGTAGAGCTTATGCTCAAGATGGACTGGAGTCCCGAGCAGATATCAGCTATCTTTACGCGGATAGGTTATCCAGTCAGTCACGAGTGGATTTACAATTTTGTACTGGCTGATTTTTATGGCGGAGGTGGTTTATTTACTCACCTACGCCATCGGTTAAGACGCTATAAAAAACGATTGCATAAGCAACGTGGTCACATTTTAGGCCGTCGCTCGATACACGTTCGGCCTGCAATTATTGATGACCGGGAGCGCTATGGCGACTGGGAAATCGACACCGTTATCGGCAAGCGTGGAACCGGTGCTACTGTCACGCTGTTAGAGCGTCAATACGTGCCAAAAGGTACTGATTTGCGCACTATAACTAACGAGCTGATGGCTAAATATCAGCAACGCTTGAATTTAAGACCCCGGAAAACTCTGGGGTTTATTCAGCCAGACATAATTTTTAAAGAGCAATTGCAACAGGCTATGAGCGAGTGTTGCAGTTATTAGTTGAATCTAGGATAGATAGCAGGTAAACGTAGTAATTGAAAACTATGCTAAATAACGACAGTGATTAAACCAAGATGAAATTAGAAAAATTCGATAAATCAATTGACCAGCCAGTCCTGCATATTTATGGTTACTTTGCATCGTCTTTTTTAACCTACTAACAACTTCTGATACTCCCACCTTATCCCAAAGCTTACATTTATCTATCTCATCAAATATCCATTCCCAGTTATTTAAAACAACATTAGATGAGTCATATGTCCACCCCATCTTGCCTATAACATCTGAGTCAAGTGAAATATGTTTTTTAAGAATTTCTCTTAAAATAAGTTTGTTTTTTAAGGTACTTCGGTCAAATAAATAGGCTTCGGGCATTTTACCGAAATATTCAGCCACTTCTCTATTGGCGAATGGCAAAACTATTTGTGAGTTGTTAGCAGCAACAAAATTAAATAGCTTTCTTATCATTCTTTCTGTAATAGTTCTCGTTGAATAAATATCTGATTTGAAATCAAAAATATCCCAATCCTTTCGTATTTCTGATTCAAAACTCCAGTAAGGGTGAACAGATACTGAGTTACTGTAAATCTTTTTACTATCCTTAAAAGATAAACCCGACATACCAAACCATTCGGCAGGTGTCCTCACAACTGAATTTATTGTGCTTTCAGAGTCTACTACACTCCTAAGAAAAGACAGCTTAGAAGCTAACTTTGCATATGGCAAAAACCTTAGCTGTCTTCTATTTGGCGGTGACATCATGTGACTATCGTTTCCATCCCCGAAAATTATATTGGAATCTTTCAAATGGGGAGCTTGATGCGAATATAAAGGGTAAGCAAGGCTTACATTATCCGTACAAGGGAAAGGAGCTCGGGAAAAATATTCTTCTATCGCTTGCTTATGCTGAACTTCTAACCTATCGACTTCATATAAGGTTTCATGTTTAAAGCCCAATTTCTTCGCAATTTTGCCACTGATAACACTTTCATCTGCCTTACCTTTAGATTTATGGGTAATTAAAGTCACTTTGTCTTGCCAACCTGCTTCTGCCAAAGCCAGGGCGATGCTATTACTATCCTTTCCAGCGCTGTGAAACAGAAAACTTTGTTTTGAATGATCAATCCGACTTACTGTTGCTTCTGCTAGCATTTTTAGGATTAAATCTTCGTCCGGCTGCATTTCATGAGTCTGAAAACGATCAACGTTTAAAAACGGAAAACGATGATTAAATTGAACATCGATTTTGCCGGCGACCGTTGAAACCTTAGCCGTGTCTCCAATGCCTATAATGTAAAGCCCTTTATAAGCTGTCTTAGGAGGCGGAACCACACCGCTCTGCAATAAAAAGGATATCCCCTCACAGCTAACATTTAACGGCTTAGGTACTCTCACATCGTTTAACAATTCAATAATAGAGTTAGAATAAAGCAAGAATGTCTTATCTTGTGGCCAGTACAAATAAAGTGGAATTTCCCCAGCCAAATCTGATTCAAGTATCATTGGAGGCTGATTTACGGAATAATAGTTGATCATTTAATTTTCCTTACCATCTGCCAAAGCTTTTAGTTATCCTCTTCTAACTTTCTAAAGTTTGTAAATTGGGTCAACCTAGGGTGTTTTTTATTAAACCTCATATTTATTCCGCTAATTAACCTTGATAGATGATACAGCCATCGGTTGAACTTGAAATGATTCTCTGGCATTTTAATGTTCTTTAAAGAGTTCATTGAGTGCTGGCAACTTTCATTGGTAAATATCTCAGCCGAATTCAGGTGGGAGTACTTTAAATCCAGCCTTTTTTTGATATCCATTTTCATATAACTTTCAATCAATTCTTTGACAGAAATTAAGGGCAAATCCAAACCTTTCAGGTTGTACTCATATTGATAGACATCAGAAAAATAGCCATAAGTTTTAGGTTGAGTCACATTCTCAACACCTACAATAGAGGGAATCCCTAACGAAGCCGCTTGAATAACTGCCGTACCACTCCCAATAAAGAAATCATATTTAGCAACAACTTCGTCAAATAATGAATAATCAAAACTTCCTTTAATCTTAACTAAGCTACCTAAATCAAATTTTTTTATTTTATTTTGAATTTCATTTTTTAATGGCCCATCACCATAAATATCAAACTCAACCAAAAATCCTCTCTCATTGAGTTCTCGAACTACATCTAACATGTATAGATTGTAAGTTTTAAAATCTACGAGTCGACCAACAGCGCATATTTTTAATGGATTACTAAGCTCGCTACTTATCGTAATGTTTTTTTTCTCAACTACACCGAGTCTGAAAGTTTGAGACTCATTAAAGTTAACTTTCTTATGTTCTGAATAAAGTTGCCTATTACCCTCTGAGAAAAAAAGCAATGACTGTTTAGGTAAGTAATTAAAAATAAATTTACGATTTAATTTTTCATAATATGGTACTTGCGTCCCACCCCAGAGGTATTTTATGTAATGATAAAATCCTATTGTTATAGGGAGTTTTTTCCCGACAATTTTATTAAACCTATCACCTATTAAAGCATGCATTCCATCAAACACATGAATTTGATCTATCTTTTCAAAAACTTTCAATAAAGAATATTGCTTAACTGGCGATATTAAAGGCAACCGTCTAGATATGAAGTTAGGGACAGCAAACAAGTCTTGCGGAAATAGAACCGAGGAATATTTTTTCATTTCAGTTAGAAGCTCTTCGTTGCTCTGCTCGGGTTCTGAAAACAATAGTATTGTTGTAGGCAACCCAAGTTTTGAGCGCTCTTTCGCCATCCTAACAAAAAATGTTTCTATTCCGCCAATCCTAAGAGCACTATAAATAAATAACATTTAATTCCCTTTACTCAAGTAACCTTTTAAATATGAATAAGACAATAGCAACCTTTTGAAATACATACTGAATGTCAACGCTAAAGCCCCTAGCCACAGTAAATAAAAGTATGTGATCCTAGCTTCGGTTATTACCATAGTGGATGTCACGGTCATATAAATAATTACCAGCATATAAACTTTTAACCTTGGCAATGAACACCACAGCTTTGCACTCGCTTCAGTACGTATTGTGAAAAATACAAAAAAGGAAGCAACTGTGGCTAATGCTGCACCACTTGCTCCATATTCTGGAATAAGTAAGTAATTCAAAACAATATTTGTTATAAAAGCTCCTATGGAGGCAAACATAGAGAAGCTTGTGCGTCGAGCAATTCCAATCCCCACTACTGTTGTTTCAGAAAGAATGTAAAATAAGGGCATAGCGACACAGGCAACTACTAAATACTCGACTGCTTGGTACTCACTTGGTAAAAAGTAGAGAGCTACCCATGACAGAGTCCCTACCAAAGACCATATTATTGCGACAGCTATAAGCATATTTTCAATTACCGCTTGTACTTTTTCTGGCTTAACTCCCTCTCTAACCCACTTATAGACCGTTGGGTGCCATAAATTTGAAAATATAGTGGATACGACTGAAACAGCGGCCGCTAAGGAGACGGACACGGCATATACACCTAGCTCTTCAAAACTTGAGTACGCTCTCAAAAAAAATCTATCGATTGTGGTCAGCCCCCAGTATGCTAGTCCACCGGCAACTAACGGTAGGCTAAATGAAAGCAGATTTTTTACTAGATCTTTGTTTAGTGGTTTAAAAAGCGCTGGTACCCATGTTTTTCTAGTTAACCATGCGAACAAGCTTAAAGATCCGAATAATGCAGAGATATTCATCAGCATTAAAACCTGAAACCTTGCCTCTATACTAAAAACCAAAATGAAACTTATAAATAAAACCAATAGTAGCTTTGGTGTGATCTGTGTAGCTGAAAATGCTAATCCTCGCTCTTGCATTCTCAGGACGTGTGCCAGAAAGTTGATTACTAGCTTTGAGTAAATACCAATAAGCAAAAGCACAACAAGAAAGTTTGATTTTATACCAAACAAAACTTCTGAAATCGAATAAGGTAAACACAATGTCAATAGCAATGTGACAGTTAGGAATGCAAAACTCGGTAAGATTGCGGCTTTAAACAGCACTTCCCGATCATCAACCTCATAGTACTCTCTTACATAAGCCTGATGCATAGCAAGGCTAAATAAACTTGTACTTAGCCCGATTATTACTTGCAACATAGTAAAACGGCCAATATCTTCTGCCGTAAAAAACCATGTAAGGAATGGTAATATGATTAAACCTAATGCAGCTCCTAAGATCGGGCCTAGCGCGAATGCAGCAACTTTCTTCGGAGTCACACGTAAAACTCTTTAATAACGCCGACAACCGAATCCTGCTCCTGCTCTGAAATGCCATACCAAATCGGCAGACGCACAAGACGTTCACTTTCTATCGTGGTGTTTTTATCAAGCCCTTCGAATCGCCCAAATCGCTCTCCGGCATTTGCTGTATGGAGCGGTACATAATGAAAGGCCGCCATTATGTTACTCTCTTTCAGAAACTCAATAAGCGCGGAGCGTTCTTCTAGGTTGGCTACCTTTAGATAAAACATGTGAGCGTTATGCTTACAGCCCTCAGAAAGAGTTGGTAACTGTATTAATCCAGACGCTTCTAAGTCACGCAATTCAGAAAAGTATTTGTCCCACGCTTTTAATCGAGCTGCATTAATTTTTTCTGCATTTTGAAGCTGAGCACAAAGATAGGCTGCTTGTAGCTCGCTCGGTAGATAACTACTCCCTACGTCAACCCATTGATATTTATCAACCATACCTCTGAAGAATTGACTACGATTAGTACCTTTTTCTCGGATAACTTCTGCACGTTCAAGGAATTGTTTGTCATTGACAATCAACAATCCACCTTCCCCTCCACTAGTATAATTCTTAGTTTCATGAAAACTAAATGCGCCTAAATGCCCAATGGCTCCCAACGCTTGGCCTTTATAAGTACTCATCATGCCTTGAGCTGCGTCTTCAATAACGTAGAGATCATGACGTTCAGCGATATCCATAATACAATCCATTTCACAGCCAACGCCAGCATAATGGACAGGAACTATAGCTTTAGTTTTGTAGGTGATAGCGGCCTCAATTTTCCTTTCGTCAATATTCATAGTATCTGGGCGAACATCAACAAAGACGATTTTAGCTCCCCTTAACACAAACGCGTTTGCCGTGCTAACGAAGGTAAAACTTGGCATAATCACTTCATCGCCAGGTTGAATGTCAACGAGTATTGCCGCCATTTCTAATGCAGCGGTGCACGAGGGTGTCAAGAGCGTTTTACTTACACCTAGTTTATTCTGAAACCACTCTTGACAGCGTTTACCGTAAGGACCATCACCAGAAATTTTATCGCCTCGAATAGCTTCAAGCACATATTCATCTTCGAGTCCTGTATAAGGGGGTTTATTGAATGGTATTTTATCTTTCATTGGTATAAGCCGAACCTTGATCTAAACGAAATTCTATTAGTTAATTCATTTCCAGTTTTATCAACAATAGAGGTTACTTTTAATAGTCCTTTACCACAAACGACTGTAGGGAGTCCTTTAGTTAGAAATATGACTTTACCTATATGCGCTTCTCTATCTTCTACGGCTACGTCATCAACCGAAACCGCTTCTAAGATTATAACTTCTTTGTTATTCAGATATGTATGAGCTCCCGAATAAGGACTCCCAACAGCATCAATAAAACGTTCTATTTTTTCTGATGTATGATTCCAGTTTATTCGGTAATCGTAAAAGTTTCGCCACAAACTGTACGACGCCTCTTCTTCATTTTGCACTTTTAATGGTAAATTTATACCAGATAGAATATGGTTACTTATTTCAATTACTAAATTAGAATATAGTGGCAGTATAATTTCAATTGCGTCTTTTATTTTTAAAGGATAACTAATTTTAACCGACTGCTGTCTGATAATATCACCCTTATCATACTCACTTGATGCCTTAAGCGCAGTAACTCCAATTCTTTCTTCACCGTTAATCAACATGCTTACTAAAGGTGCAAAACCTCTATACTTCGGCAACAATGAGTCATGGAGAACAATCAGATTCTTTTCATTAAGAATCCACTTCCAGCCAATAGCAAACGCATAGTCGGCATCATGGGAGAAGACTTCGCCTCTATCATAAAAAGCAATGTTATTTTTTGAACACAAGCTACGTATTTCTAGATAAAAGTCATTCTCTATATTGAGGTCTCGAGCACTAACAACATATGCTATTTTGGAGGCACTCAAAGCATCGATAAACTTACCAAGTACGTAGAGCCCTTTTTTTCCTATTAGAAAGAAACCAACATTCAAAATAAACTCACCTTAAATATATCAACTATCATCTTCTAACTAGTTTAAGTCTTGGCATAACGACAATAGATATTGCCCATATCCATTCTTCGATAATTCTTCACCATGCTTTTTTATATCTTGTTCGCTTAGCCAACCATTATAAAATGCAATTTCCTCTAAACATGCGACTTTGTAACCTTGTCTCTTTTCGATCGTTTCGACAAACTGCGCGGCCTCTAATAAGCTTTCATGAGTACCAGTATCAAGCCACGCAAAGCCTCGACCTAATAACTCAACATTTAAGTCACCACGCTCTAAGTACGCTTGATTTATGCTAGTAATTTCAAGCTCGCCCCTATCGGAAGGCCTAACTTTCTTAGCTATTTCTATAACGTCGTTGTCGTAAAAATAAAGTCCGGTAACAGCAAAGCTAGATTTAGGCTTTTTAGGTTTTTCTTCAATTGAAACAGCCCGCTTGTTGTCATCAAACTCCACAACACCAAAACGCTCAGGGTCTTTTACCTGATAACCAAATACTGTTGCACCTGATGTTTGTCTTGCAGCATGTTGCAATTTAGGGCTGAAGCCTTGTCCATAAAAAATGTTGTCACCCAACACCAAACACACACTGTCATCACCAATGAATTCTTCTCCAATGATAAAAGCTTGTGCTAAACCATCTGGACTAGGTTGTTCTTTATAGGAGAGTTCTATACCAAACTGAGACCCATCACCTAATAGCTTTTCAAAGTTTGGTAAGTCTTCTGGCGTGGAAATAATGAGTATTTCACGAATACCCGCCAGCATTAAAACCGATAGCGGATAATAAATCATTGGTTTGTCATAGATTGGCAGTAGCTGCTTAGAAACCCCTTTCGTTATTGGGTATAAGCGTGTTCCCGACCCGCCTGCTAATACTATTCCTTTCATGCCACTTCTCCTGACTGAGTACTTCCTAGCCGCTCTCGCTGATAGCTACCGTCCTGCACACGCTGACACCACTCTTGGTTGTCTAAGTACCATTGGACTGTTTTACGTATACCGGACTCGAATGTTTCTTCGGGCACCCAGCCTAAATCCTTTTTAATTTTTGTTGAGTCAATGGCGTAGCGCATATCATGGCCGGGGCGGTCTTCAACGTAGGTTATTAACTCTTTATATGAGCGATTATTGGGGACTAACTCATCAAGTATGTCGCAAATAGTGGTGACCACTTCAATGTTTTGCTTTTCGTTATGCCCACCAATGTTGTAAGTTTCACCAACTTGGCCTTCTGTTGCTACTTTGACTAATGCTCGGGCATGGTCCTCCACATACAGCCAGTCCCGTATTTGATTTCCTTTGCCATAAACCGGTAGCGGCTTACCGTCTAACGCATTTAATATCATTAATGGAATGAGTTTTTCAGGAAAGTGATATGGCCCGTAATTGTTCGAGCAGTTAGTAATAACCGTTGGCAATCCGTAAGTACGATGCCAGGCTCTGACTAAGTGATCACTACTGGCTTTTGAGGCACTGTATGGCGAGCTGGGTTTGTACGCTGTGGTTTCAGTGAATAACGGTAGTTCGCCTTCATGTGTATCAGGATGCGGTAGTTCGCCTTCATGTGTATCAGGATGCGGTAAATCACCATACACCTCGTCGGTCGATATATGATGAAATTTAAAAACGGCTTTTTTGCCTTCCGGCAAGCTCTGCCAGTACGCTCTTGTCTGCTCTAATAGCGTGTAGGTACCAATAATGTTGGTTTGCATGAATTCGCCAGGACCATCAATCGAGCGGTCCACGTGAGACTCTGCGGCCAAGTGCATGACAACGTCAGGCTGATGCTCTTCGAATACACGTTTGACTTCGTTTGCGTCGCAAATATCAACTTGCTCAAAAGCATACCGTTCACTGTCACTGACGGATGCCAGGCTTTCGAGGTTGCCTGCGTAGGTGAGCTTATCAACATTCACAACACTGTGATCGGTGTCATTGATGATATGTCGAATAACGGCTGATCCGATAAATCCGGCTCCACCGGTTACAAGAATTTTCATAGATTATTAGCTTTTCTATTCTTAAAAGTTGGAATTCTAGCGAAAAAAATCCCGAAAATTTTCGGCATTAAAACTCAGGATTTTTTTAAGGAAAGACAAATTTCGTTGTGACTGGGACTAAATTTCGGCTTTAAAATTAAATATAAATCATTGATTATTAAAGGTTAAATCGAATTTTTTGTAATAGGTCCAACTATTACAAAGTTGCATCCCCTCACTTTATTTTTCATCTTCTTTTCTGAATATATTTCTAACTAGCACAAATCCAACACTTAAAAAGCCGCCTAAGAAGGTGCCAATAATGCATATTAAAGCTCTGGAAGGTTTGGCTTTTTGTTCTGGCACTACGGCCGGGTCTAGCGTTTGAAAAATATACTCAGGGCGCACATTCGCCAACATAATAGTTTGGGTTTGCTTTTCTATTAGCTGATAAAACACCTGCTGCATGTCACTCAACGAAGTGTTTTGCAGTTCTTTATCTAAATATTCCAGACTCCGCTGAGCTTCCTGAATGTCACGTTCGCGCATGTGGTTGTTAATTTCTTCAATCAACCATACTACCCACTGCTCAGCTATTTCTGGTGACTGATGGTTAACCGCTACAGTCACTAAGCCTGTTGTGTCATCTTTACTAACTTCCAGCACTTGGTCCCTAAAAACTTTAACGTACTCCCAACTGGAAGGTTCTGGTTGTTGCGGTGGCTCTACTTCTCTTACCCACTCTTTTGTGTCTGGGTTATAAACCTCATTGTTAAAGACAATACCCGTACCACGGTTCCATTCTTCTACCGCCATAAGCTCCGGCAGAATGTCATACTTTTCTACAAAGCCTTTAATAAAGGCGCGTGATTTAAGAATTTCTAACGCAATGGTGGTTTTGTCCGTGCTGTTTCCACCTAAGTTCACACCGGCTAAGCTGGCTAATCCGCCTAGCTGCCCTGCCATTTGAGAAAGCCCGCCACCGCTGGCTTCTTCCGTCGGCGCTAGGGTCGCTTCTGACTTATAAATATTGGGTAAACTCAAGGAGTAAATTACAGAGCCCACAGCAAATACAAAGGTAATAGCAATAATCCACCATTTACCCTGCCAGATAATACCAAAGAGCTCGCGGAGATCTATTTCGTCGTCCTGGTAATCCGAATGCCGAGGTGGATCGTAATTATTCGTGTTGTTCGTCATTTTTAGCCTTCAGGTACGCTACCGCCCATGGGGTGCGGCTCCCATAGACCGATAACTCTGTTATTTTTTTGTGGTATGTGCGGTACTGAATTTAGATCAAGCGCGTATAATAGCGCATGCAGCCCTTGTCCTACAAAGGCTTTATCACATCTTTTCGATGGAATTTTGAGCAGTTGGTTCCGTTGGTGGCTACAGCAGCGACGCCAGGAATAGGGTAAACGGCTTTATATCTTGTTTAACGCTAGCCGCTTCCAGTGCTTGCATATATTCAGTGCGCCTTTCTACGGGAACCACCGTCCACGGGCAGCCCCCGAAGCCAGCATTAAATTCATAATGAAGCGAGCTATTCTGCCGTTACCGTCGAAATAAGGGTGAATATAGACAGGCCCTGTCCGGTAACCGGCCAGCACATGAAAGATATAACGCTTCAGTTGTTTAACGAAGGTAGATGGTGGGACGCTGCAGGCCTTAATTTTGCCGGGGAGCAAATGGCTGCAGCCGTTACGCTCTCATACCTGCATGTCACCTATTGGTAAGAGGATGGTTTAGCGCGTGGTGAACTGTCTATGGGAGATGCTGTAAAAGCTATTCGTACTCAGTTATACGATATGAGCCAAGCCCATTACGCACGCTTTATGGGCATCTCTGATAAAACGCTGCGAGATATCGAAAAAGGCAACACTGATCCTCGGTTATCTATTATCGCGAAGCTGCTCGAGTCCGGAGGCCTGCGTTTATGTGCCAAGGTCATTCGGGTAACCGTGTCTTAATATCACCCTTTTGTCCGATAGCGCAGGCCTCCTACATGTAGACTGACGTTATTACGTCAGGAGAGATATTGGAACAGCGTAGAGTTTGCCACCAAAAGGCAATACCTGTTCGCCATCATAAAAAACGACGCCACCAGCGAAGTCACCCTTACAGGCTTCTTTGAGTCTAATAATGCCTTTAAAGTCTGACGGCTTCACAGTTGCTGCCGCCTTTATTTCTATACCTGCCTTCAAGCGGCCTTTCTCAATTAGAATATCAACTTCTACTTTGTCCTTGTTTCTAAAATGATAGAACTTCAGGTCCTCATCATACCAACCAGCATGTTTTCTAAGCTCCTGATAGATGAAAGTTTCCAGTAATTGTCCAAGTAACTCTTTATCCTTCCAAAGCTCGTCCAATTGAAAATATAAGCTCGTCTAATTGAAAGTAAGACATCGGCTAATTATAGATTTATGTGTGCAATACCACCCTTTTTTCGGTAGCGCTTTTCCGCTAGTTTTTGTAACCTTGTTGCTTTAAACAAGACGGAACCAACACATGGACGTTATACACCACGGCGCATTTGAAGGGGTTACCGGCTCTTGTCACGAGCTTTTCTTAGACAGTGACCACTCACTTTTAATTGACTGCGGGTTGTTTCAGGGCGCGGAAACCTCGGGCTCTGGGGCAGATTCCAACGCTCAGGAAATAGACTTTGACATAAGCAAGGTACAGGCGCTGGTGGTGACTCACTGCCACATTGACCACGTAGGTCGTTTGCCCTGGTTGCTTATTGCGGGCTTCACCGGCCCCATATTCTGCACCAAAGCCACCGCGCTGTTGCTACCGCTGGTCATTGAGGACGCCTTAAAGGTCGGCTTAACCCGTAACGCAAAGATTATTGATGCGGTTATTGCCCGCCTGCGGCGCCAGCTGAGTCCTTTTGTTTATGATAACTGGTTTGAATTACCCGCCGAGTTTGCTGCCGAGCATTTTAAACTCCGCTTTCGTCAGGCCGGACATATACTTGGGTCGTCTTATGTTGAAATTGAAAATGTGAACACTCACTACCGCGTGGTGTTCTCGGGTGACTTAGGTTGTAAAAACACACCACTGCTGCCCGACCCAACGCCGTTAGAGCGCGCCGACTTTCTGTTGCTGGAAAGTACCTATGGCGACAAAAACCATGAGTCCCGCGCTGATCGCTCTCAGCGGTTAAAGGCGGTGGTTGAGCGTTGTGTGGAGAACAAAGGGGTTATTTTAATTCCGGCTTTTAGTATTGGCCGTACTCAGGAACTGCTGTACGAACTGGAAGACATTATTCACCAGGCGCGCGAGCTGGAAGCTGAAACCGGAGTAGCTGACCCGGTGTGGCATAAAATGGCAGTTATTCTGGACTCACCGCTTGCTGCACAATTTACAAAACAATACCGGGCCATGAAAAATTTATGGGACGAAGAAGCGCACCAGCGTCTAGATGAAGACCGGCACCCGCTTAATTTTGACCGTTTGCTAACCGTAGATGAGCACAGCGAGCATGAGCGTATTGTGAACTTTCTGCAGAGAAGCGGTGACCCCTGCATTGTTATTGCTGCCAGCGGTATGTGTACCGGCGGGCGCATGCTGAACTACTTAAAGGCCTTACTGCCCGACCCACGCACTGATGTGTTGTTTGTCGGGTATCAGGCTGCGGGTACACCGGGGCGGGATATTCAGCAATATGGTCCGGGTGGCGGTTATGTTGAACTTGACCACGAGCGGGTTTGGATTAAAGCGGGCATTTATACCTTAGGCGGCTACTCCGCCCACGCCGACCAGCAAGAGCTTTTAGACTTTATTGACGCCACCGAAGAACCGGTTAAGCGTATACGGTTAATTCATGGCGAAGCCGATGCCAGGCTGGCATTGGCGGCCAAAATTCGCGAGCGGTATGGGTTGGATGTCACCTAATCTGGGCGACAAATTCCCCGATGCATCGGTAGCGGATATTACGCAATAGTTGCAATTCACCGGCTTTTTGCTCATAAACAGGTAATGCTTCTATCTGCGCAATAAGTTCATCTGCTTGCTGTTGAATTTGAGCGCAAACTTTGTCAACTTCACGCTCTGCAACACGCTTACTTAACCTAAGCTCTTGAGCGAAAGCTAACACGTCCTCTCGGGTGACTTGCCCAAAGTTCCTGGCATTTCCCAATGGCTGAGACAACTCCTCATTAATATGCTCACCCGCATTAGCATAGACAGCCGTTGATAAAAGGTCGTAATGCGGCATAAGTTGGCAGTCGTTCAAACTGTATGAAAATGTCAGGTTTTTTAAATGAGCATCACCGTTACCAACAAGGAAATTAAACAGCGCCCAGCGAAACAAACGGGTTGCCGTTTGCGCCGGAGCTCGTGTCATTGCAATTAGACTATTAAGCGCAGTGACGTTACTAGCCCGGTATTTAGCCGATGCAGAAATATCCAGAATTTGGCAACCATCCAGAACATGAAGCCGCTTAATGTTTGGTAGTTGTCCAGTACGATCAAAGCGTTCAACAATGTAGACCGGTTCCGGGATGTAATCGATAGCAACACGTGGAACCGTTAACTGGCACTTTTCGGCCAATGTCATTACGAAGTGTTCATTGCGCACAGTAAACCAGTATGAGCCCGGTTCAGAGTGTTCCGGTTTTAAAATGTGCGTTGATGGCACCTGCCCGCTTGGCTCAAAACGCTCTTTTCCTTTTATTACCAACAACATTTTATGCTGTGCGCCAGCAAGCGACATGCGCTTACGTTCTTTATTATTGAGCTGTGTTTTCGGCAATTTTTGAATTCGTTGGCTTAGTTCTTTGTCCGACAACGGAAACAGTTCACCCGGTGGCAGTTTCTCATCGGGTTTTAGCAAGGTAATAGCACCTGCTGACTCAGACCCTATAGCCTCTAAAAGCGCAAATGCGTCCTCTTTATCCAGTTTATAGTCTTTTGCCAAAACCTCGCGGGCTTTCTCTTCCGGTAACAGGTTGTCAAAAAACCATTGAACAGGACGTTTGGTACCGGTATCGATATGCGCTTCTTGCCGCAAAAGAAGCGACGGAGTGAGCGGAAAGGCATTCGGCTTACTGAGCCAGTCGAGGGCGTATTCAAATGCCCATAAACCATTGTGCTCACGCAACTCGCCGACAATCTCATCGTTGATATAAACAACAAGACGGCGTTCTTCGATTATGAGTTCACTCATTGCCGGTTAACTCTTGTAGCTTTTGATTGCATGAGCTGTCGGGGACATCCAAATACACTTTTATACCCAATGCTGAGAGCATGTTAAGCGCTTTCTCCAACTGCACAGTCGGTTTTCCGTTCTCAAACTGGCTAACAAAGTTAATACCGCAACCAGCAAACGACCCAGCTGTTGTCTGATCCAGCTCTTGCTGTTGCCGCACAACTTTTGCAATGCGCCCAATGATTTTTGTGTCTTTTGCTTCTAGCAACATGGGAAGTTTCACTTAAGATTAAATTCACTTGATTGAATGAATATAGAAGAAAAAAGAATAATATCAATAAATTTCATACGATAGAGTGAATTTTATTAGCTTAATCATTTCTAAACAAAAAATTCACTTTAACGAATGAATTTTAAACCTAACGTGAATAAGGTCAGCTACAACCGCTAGACGGGATAAGACGGCGCAATGTAGCGCATGGCTTTTTCATACAGCACAATATGCTTCGTCTGATTCTTTTCCCATATCAGCTTGTGTAGCCTTGTTACTTGGTTCATCGAAATCTTAGTTTCACTTTAAGTTGCCAAATATCGCAAAATGAGATATTTTATCAGCATAGGATGCACTTTGAGAATTATCACAAAGAAGCGAGTAAAAAATGCCATGCTTCAATACCCTCAGTGGCAAGCAGGGTTAGATTTATGGTGTCATATTTTTAGTCAAAGCTCTCTTAATGCGCATTCTTACAACCAAATTAAAGATATTTGGCGCCGAGCATCCGGTTGGAATACAGACCGAATAGCCGGAAAGCGGCTGAAGAATGAGAACGGTGGCTATGGCACCATATTTGATTTATATATTTTTGATGTCCACGGAAGCAGCTGCCGAATACTTGCAAAACTAGGACACAATACACTCTTTGTAAGAGATATTTTGTCACACTCCGAGTACGATAAGTGGTGTAAGCACAATGTTCACCAGGGCAAATTAAAAAGGTAATGACTATGAACGCTCAACAGGACGAAATGGTCGCACTAGGGCAAGTAGCTTCTGCAATAAGTGCTACAGCAACGGAGTTTGCTGGAACTGCCGTTGAACTTTTTCATTACACTTATACACCCATTCAGTCTGAAAAAGAGCTTATTGATAGAGCCGCTGTTATGGACTACTTAATGGATTTGGCTCAGCACGAAAACGATATTGTGCTAGTGTTTGCTAACGCAATTTCTGATCGCATCGAAGAATTTGAAAATCAAATGGAAATACCTACTGTTCCAGTTGCCGAGAAGCTAAAAATGCTAATGGAAACCCGCTCAGTAAAACAGAAAGACTTGAAGAATATAGCGCCTCAAAGCGTAATAAGCGAGCTATTAAACGGCAAGCGCACTGTCAACCTAAACCAAGCAAAAGGCTTTGCCAGATATTTTAACCTTCCTGTTAGCTACTTTGTTGAATAGATACCGCACCTGACGTAATTACGTCAGGAGTACGACTACAGCCGTTCGGCAAGATCAGCGGGCGCAATGTAACGCATGGCTTTGCCTTTGCTGGCTTTACCCAACAATAGTAAGTCTCGTTTGGCGAGGTCATTTAAATAGGTCCGTGCGGTATTCTCATTACATCCAAGGTTGTTTGCCACGGTTTTCACGGTGAATACCCGCCCCGGGTTCTTCACCGCTTCTTTTAATATGTCCAGTTGCCCCCTTTTTAGAGCTTTGGCAACAGAGCTTTTTTCAACCCAATTCATGAACTCGAATATTTCTTTTTGCTTACGCTCTATGTAGTCGCGCAAGGCGTCAACAGCTTTCACCACAATGCCGACCTGATGATACAGAAAGTAGGTTAGGTCATTATCGTCAGTTTCGGTGTATAAAAACGCCTGATCATAGTCGGTACGTTTTTCCTGAATCAGTTTACTAATGGACACATATTCGAACAGCCAATAGCCCGACTTCAGCATAAACCAATAAAACAAAGCTCTTGCAGTACGTCCGTTGCCATCGCCAAACGGGTGAATATAGGCCACCATAAAGTGCAGAATGATAGCTTTGACTAAAGGATGAATGAAGTTATCCGAGTTAAGTTGTCCGTGCTCTTCATTGGCAAACTGACACAGCTTTTCCATACGTTCCTGTAGGCTACTCGCTTTCGGCGGCACATGCGCTACGTCGTTATATTGGTCGCGTATATCAATATCGTCACTCGTTCTGAACTCACCCGGAACCGCGTCATTATCGATAGCATTATGGGTCGCTATCTCATGTAACTCCAAAATGAGAGGAATGTTTAATTCATCACTCTTCAGACTGACCGCCCGCTTCATTAAACGGTAGTTATTGGCGATCATTTGTTCGGATTTGTTCTGTGGCTGACGCTCCGATTCAAGCATCTCTTTCGCAACTTTGCGCGTTGTCGACGCTCCTTCCAGTTGCGAAGACGTAATAGCCTCTTCCATCAATAAACTTTGGACTAAATAGGCATTCTTTTCCTGCTTTCCGAAGAAAGGATGATCGGAAACGCTTTGCGAACCTCCGGTCAGCTTATCAATATAATGGAGTTTTGCCTGTAAAGAGTCGGGGATACAGGCTTTAAAGCAAGATGCGTCATTGATAATGCATAACTCTGACAAATTGCGACTCACATTGGTTCTGGCAATTTTGGTTGCTAACCATGCGAGCTCTGCGTTATCGCTTTTTTTAACCCGCCACTTGAATTTGTCCCACGGTAAGTACTCACCTTTCGAGTTGGTGATACTATAAGTTTTCATTGCTTTAAAAACCGCCTCAGGTGGAAATTCCGAAAATAGTTTTTCCATAGAAAGTGGTACTCTAACCCTTGCCATTACTGTTATCCAAAGCAAACAATTGAATTTAAATATAGTAAAAAAACAAAGAAAACACAAATTTTAAAATTTACGTTTTAATAAACTCCATAGATAAGTCGCATTAGTGATAGGATCGACATATCAGGCTACTACCACTCAACAACAACGGGTTGTTCAAGGTAGGGGTTGTGGTGGGTGCGCAGGCTTTCTTTGGCGGCTTCTTCGGAGTTTAGACCCTGGTCGATGCTGCCGTCGTTGTAGCGCAGGGCGAAGGGCTGGTTAAACGGCCGCGAGCGCACGCAGTCATAAAAGGCTTTCAGGGTATGGCAGGTTGTCGCTGTCATTTTGCTGTTACTGGTGTTGTCACTGGACATAGTTCACCTCGCGCGTTCAGTCGATGCAGATTGATCCACTGTTGTTCAAAGAGTTCGTTAAAAGCGGCAGCCCTGGCCAGCGCCCGCTGAATGGTGGCTTCGTCGGCTTCGACAATAACCTGCAGCCGCATAGGCCGGTGCACAAAGTCGCTACCGTTATGTACTGACTGCCAGGCCAGCCCCTGCCGCAAGTCGCCACCGTTGCCTTCAAAAACACCAATGTCGTTGGCTACCCGGTTATGCAGCAACTTATTGCCGCTGCCCAGTTGTTTGGGTTCGGTTACTGAACAGTAGTACTGCCAGTTTATCCAGTTAGCGACCAGCCCCGGCGCGCTCATGAGCTGAGCCAGCAGTTCACCATTTGGGTCATTTTTACTGTTGTAGTCGTGCAGAAAGTTACTGCCGATGGTTTCAGCAGAGGTTAGCCTGTCAGACTGTCCGAAAAATAAGACGTTATTGTCAGCCAGCCCCCATTCCGGCCGCAGTTCAGCCCAGTGGCCGGAACGTGTTTTGCGGTCTTTTGCTGACTCGCCGCTGGCCTGGGTTAGCTGTTCCGTTGCTGCGCGGAACATTTGTTTGACACTGTCCGGCACGGTATTAGATAACCAGATAACCTTGTCGGTGACGGTTTCGTGCAGAGCGGAATGAAACTGGGTTGCTTCAGGAATAGCGACGCCCCGCTCGCGTAAATGCTTGCGAATGTCACTTTCGTTAAGCAGCCGCACTAATACCCGGGCACTTAACGCACCGGTTTGACCACCGCAGGCGCCGCAGTTAAGACCGGCTCGCTGAGCGTTGTTGCTGTGATGCGAGCCATGCCCCACCAGCACAATATGCTGCGCAAAACGCTCAAACTGCATTCCCGCCAGAGCCTGCTGACATATATCCACCAAGGACGCCATTGACGCCTCGCCGTTTTGCTCGCAAATGCTGCCGTCGGCAATGTACGCATTATTAGCTGTAGCCAGTTGTCCGGGCACTCCGGTGAGTAAGGACTTCAGTTTACTTAAGCCCAGCGCCTCAACGCCGCTGAACATGGATACCGGCGCATTGAACATATTGCTTAATAAGGAACCAACCGATTGCTTACGCGCTGGTGCTTTAATGTAGTACGCCGGTTGCAGTAACCCCGGTACATGTGGAACATCGCGACCTTTGCGCTGAATAGCCAGCGGCACCCCGAAGAACCCGGCAAAGCCTTTGCTTTGTACGTAGCTGCCAAGGCTTTTTCCGGCCTGTTCCAGCGCACGACGATAGCGCTCTGAGCGCACATCGATGCAGAACACTGCTTGCACGTCCGGCGTGTTGTTCTCTTCGGCCGTGTCGGGCTTAAACTGCAACCTATTTAGCTGCGAGCGCTCGTAAGCCGCCTGCCACTGCCACAATAAGCTGTTGTGCTGCTCAATATGAGCCACCTGCCCTTCACAATTTTCAACTTGTGCGCTAAGCGCCTGCTGCAATTGCTGATAAACCTTAGTATTGGTGCGCTCAGCCAGTTGCCACAGAATGTATTCCCAGGCCAGCCGAATGCACAGCAGTTCAAATACCCACTGGCTGTCCTGACGAGCGTCCTGATACGCAAATGCCGCGGCCCAGCCCCATAAGTCACTGATAAGTGCCTGGCTGTAACAGCGCAGAGCGTAATCTGACGCGTCACTTAAAAAGTTGTCATGGCACACCTGAATAAGCTTGTCCGGGTCGTCCGGCAATTGCGCGAATAACTCGGTGAGTTCGGCCTCGTCCATTAAGGTTTCAATGCCGCGATCGGCACGCGAAATAGTCAGCCAATGCTGATACAACGAGCTGTCTTTACCGGCCTGCTGAAAGCGGGTTGGAAACTGCATGAATAAGCCACAGGTTTGGCTAATTTGCAGAACAACTTCGTCGTTCCAGCGCATTTTGCGGCGACGCCGCGTGTATTTGTCCACCAACTGACTGAGATTACGCCATTGCGGCAGCTGCGCTTTTAGCAGGGCGCGCTGCTCCAGCTCGTTTACCATGTTGTTGGTGACCAGCCCAGCGTCTATTCGGTTTTGCTGCCATTGTTGCCAGTAAAAGTCCGGGCTCATGAGCAAACGTGTACCGGCGCTGTAACGCCAATGCGCGGCAACCCCCGCTACCGGCTGCTGGCGGTAATGCCAGAAGGGGTTAACGGCTATCCACTGAGACAGCGGCCACTGCGGCGCAATGGCTTTACTCACCTGCCCGGCAATAGTCGCTAAACGATTCGCTGTGCTCATGAGTGTTTCTCCCGCTGAATGCGACCCTGGCGCTGGTAATAGTGAATAGGGTGACTGGGCCAGAGCCACAGCACCAGCCGCGTTAACCATTCGTCGAGATACAACCCGGCGTTTAAGGTAATGAACCAGCGCTGGCTAAGCCGGTGCGACGGCGTGTGATGCACCAGCCAGTAAGTAAAAGCGAAGGCGTTGAACATAAGGGTTACAGCAGGCTCCAGCCAGACACTGCTGAACGGCGGCTGTGGCTCAATAACCTGATGCGCCAACCCACCCAGCAAAAGGTAAACTACGACAGTTAACGCCGACACAGCAATTCGCAGCAGCTTCTGATGCAGATTCATCCATAAAGTGGTGAGCGCCATAGCAAGTAACGCCGAAGGAAGCCATTTAGGGTTTCCCAGAAACCACCAGCAGGCGGCGGCAATAATGCCCTGAAATGCTATAAAGACAACACCAATACGCCACAGTGACCGGGCTTTTGGCTGCTTTATTATTGCCACTTCGCTTACCGACAAAAACGCATGGGCTTTATACACCGAGTGCGCCACCAGGTGCAGTAAAGCTAAGTCGTAATAACCTAAGCCAATTTCCAGCAGCATAAGCCCCATTTGCGCGCTGGTAGACCAGGCTAAGCGCACTTTTATGCTAATGCGGGTGGCCATAATAAGCGCGGCAAAGCAGCACGACGCCGCCGACACCAGACACAACAGCCACACGGCCGGTGCGCTGTCGCTCCATAGCGGTACGGTTGCCAGCAGCAAAAAACCGCCCAGGTTAATAATGCCGGCATGCAACAAAGCAGAAACCGGGGTTGGTGCTTCAACCACCTGAATGAGCCAACCGTGCAAGGGTAGCTGGGCGCATTTAATGAGCGCCGCCATAACCAGGCACAGCGCGGCAATGTGCTGAGAGAAGTGCGTGGGGGAGGTGGCGAACTGCTGCAGAACGGTGTCCAGCTGCAGACTGTCGGTTGTTAAATACATAATAATAAAAGCCGTGCCCAGGAAGGTTTCGGAGCAGCGCGCCAGAATGAATTTTTTGTGCGCAGCCAGTACGGCGCGGTCGCGTTCGGGGTAGAACATAAGCAGGCTGTGCAGCTGCAGGCTTATTGCCATCCAGGCTGCGAAAAAGACAATAAGGTTATTACTGACAATAAGAATGAAGACCGCTATAAGGCAGCCAACCAGCTTGGTGACGAATGCGCGGCGGCGCGGGTCCAGCCGGAAATTTCTGAAGGCGTAGCGCGTAACGACCCACGCTAATACTGCAACCAGAACCAGTAAAACCGGTCGTATGCCCGATAGTGTCAACCATTCCGCCATGAATGCGCCTCGTGTGTCTTGTTTGGAGCAATTATGGGTGCTGGCTTGATGTTAAGTAAAATAGATATAAACTATAAATTCATTCGTTTTAAGTGAACGGTTGGTGAGCCCGATGAATTATAAGCACCTTTATTACTTTTGGCACGTGGCAGAAAACGGGCATTTAACCCAAACCGCGCAGAAGCTTCATGTGTCGCAGTCGGCATTGTCGGCGCAGATAAAACAGCTGGAAGAGTGGCTGGGCACCCCACTGTTTGAGCGCACAGGGCGTAAGTTAGTGCTGACTCAGGCCGGGTACATTGCGCGCCAGTATGCCGACCGAATTTTTCACGAAGGTGAGAACCTGGTTAACCAGCTAAAGCAAGGCATGGACGGCAGTGATTTGGTTGTGCGCATTGGTCATGCCTCGACTATGTCGCGTAACTTTGTGGAAGCTTTTATTCACGAGCTGGTGCATCAGCAGGACGTTCAGTACCGGCTGCATTCGATGACGCCGGACCAGTTATTTAATGAGCTGGCGGATCATCAAATTGATATTGCGCTGGCCAATACCAGTGTTCGCGGCAGCGACAAGCAACTGTGGCAGAGCCGCTTACTGGCGCGGCAGCCGGTGTCTGTTATTGGGCCTCCGGGTCGTGACATTGAGCAATTAACCGATGTGGCTTTGACCAATAATAACTGGGTGTTGCCGCCGGAAAATATGCCGTTGCGTGCGGCTTTCGATATGCTCAGTGCGGAGTACAACTGGCAACCGCGAGTGCTGGCCGAGGCCGACGATATGGCAATGTTGCGCCTGTTAGCCAGGGATACCGGCGCGCTGGCAGTTATTCCGGACGTTGTGGTGCGGGACGAGCTGACCAGCGGGCAGTTGAAGCGCTATTTAACCCTGCCTAATGTATTCGAGCATTTTTACGCCATAACCCTGAAGCGCCCATTCGAACACCCCATGGTCGCCAAGCTGCTGCAGCGGTTTGTTTAATGTTACGTGAACTACACCCACCGAATGGGCTGACGCCCGTGTTGCTGTAAATAATCGTTGGTTTTGCGGAAATGGTTGGCGTCGAAGAACCCGCGATGTGCTGACAGCGGCGATGGATGCGGCGCGGTCAGTATGCAATGTTTGTTGCCGTCAATAAGCGGTATTTTCTTCTGCGCGTGCGAGCCCCAGAGCAAAAACACCACATGATCGGTTGCGTCCGACACCTTGCTGATAACGGTATCGGTAAAAGTTTCCCAGCCCCAACTGGCGTGACTGTGCGCATTACCCTGCTCTACCGTAAGTACGGTATTCAGCAACAACACACCCTGCTCGGCCCAGCTGGTTAAATCACCATGCTGCGGTAAGACAGTATCGGGGTAGTCTATGGCTATGGCTTTAAACATGTTGCGCAGCGACGGCGGAAACTTAACGCCTTCGGGTACTGAAAAGCTCAAACCATGCGCCTGACCGGGGCCGTGGTATGGGTCCTGCCCCAGAATAACCACTTTAATGTTTTCCGGGTCGGTGAGCTTAAGTGCGTTGAATACGTCTTCTTTGGGCGGGTACACCACGGTTTCCTGCCGCGCCTGCTCTACGCGCTGCCACAGCTGCTGAAAATAAGGCTTCTGCTTTTCTTCGGCTAAAAGAGTGCTCCAGGGCATGGTCTTATTCCTTTGTTTTGTGTCGTGCCGGGTTCCACGTACGTTGTTGCTGACGGCGTAGCCTGACATTTATGTCAGGTGAGATATCGTTCCTGACGTAAACGTCATATATGGTCCCCTCCCGTTTTGCAACGGCAACTCGTGGTAAATGTCGGGGCGCTCGCATATATACGGCCTGTTTATGGTGCGCGCTTTGCGCACCTGGCCTGGATGAACTCCGCACGACAACTGGCTTATCAGGCTAACGTACTTTATGTACGGACGTTCAACAGTCTCAGTTGTCGTCGGTTTACCCTATTTTACCATCCTGTTGACGTTTGCAACTCCCGGAAGGAATGAACCTTCGCTGTGCTCTTTTACTGAATGCTGTTAAGCAGCAGTCATCCGGTAATCTTCCTGATTCTTTAACATCGCCCAGATTATCC
>NZ_DEXU01000011.1:0-39320 GCF_002364295.1 Idiomarina sp. UBA3176 | reverse complement strand
CTAACCAACTGAACTACCGCTCCGCAGCGGTAATGGTGCCCAACCAAAGCCAAAGTACTTGGCGTCCCCTAGGGGATTCGAACCCCTGTACCCACCGTGAAAGGGTGGTGTCCTAGGCCTCTAGACGAAGGGGACAGGACAAATTGAGTTGCGCAGTATAACATGTTTTCACTGCACGTTTCTTTGCAAGCCGTTTTTGGTGGAGGTAAGCGGGATCGAACCGCTGACCTCTTGCATGCCATGCAAGCGCTCTCCCAGCTGAGCTATAGCCCCGCACCTGACAGTCTCAGACTGCCTTGACAGCGGGGCGCATTCTATTGTGACCTGAGCTAATGTGTCAACTATTTTTTCTAAAAATACTTCTGTTTGAGCGTTTTTATGGCAGTTTGCTCAGTAATTCATCAAATCTTGACTTTAACCGCCTTTCGGCAACTTTTGGTGGTAAACGTGGTACACCTGCTCCATGCCTTCCCGGCTTGAAACCGATACATTCATATCATTAACCAAACCATTATCTAAACGATAGACCCAACCGTGTATTGTCAGTGACTCACCTTTGTCCCAGGCTTCCTGCACCATATTGGTTTTGGCCAGGTTTTTAACCTGTTCAATCACGTTCAGTTCACACAAACGATCAATCTGCTCGGTCTCGCCCAGTTGCTCTAACTCTTCGGCATGCTCGCGGTACACATCACGAATTGGATACAACCAGTGATCAACCAGCCCGTGAGGTTTACTCTCAAGTGCCGCTTTTACACCCCCACAACCGTAATGACCCACCACAAGGATATGCCGAACTTTCAACGCTTCAATGGCAAACTGAATAACCGACAAGCAGTTAAAATCAGTCTGGATGACTTGATTGGCGACATTTCTGTGTACAAACAATTCACCCGGAGCCATCCCCACAATCTCGTTCGCCGGCACCCGACTATCGGAACAGCCTATCCATAGATATTGCGGGGATTGCTGCCCTACTAAGCGTTTGAAAAAATCAGGATCGTTCTTTACCTGTTGCTCCGCCCACTCTTTGTTGTTTGCAATCAAATGTTTTATATCTGCCATTACTCATCCCATCGTGGCGGTCGCCTGGCGTTATCAGGCCAGGCGTAATTTTTATTAGCATCAAATTACGCGTTTTCGCGGTTAGCAATAAATTCCAACGCCAGGTCTATACGTGCCAGAACGGTCTGCTGCGGAATTAATTCCAGAGTCACATCTAATGATGGAGAGTTGCCCCCACCCGTCGCGGCAACACGCAGTGGCATGCCCACTTTGCCCATACCAACATCCAAATCGGCAGCTGTCTGGTTAATTGCCGCCTGAATATTAGCAGCATTCCAGTCACTAATTGCTCCGAGCAGTTCTTTGGCTTTTACCAGCGGCTCTTTGGCTACCGGGCGTAAATGTTTTTTCGCCGCTTTTTCGTCAAACTCATCGAATGACTCAAAGAAGTAACGGCTAATGGCAGCCATTTCTTTTAAGGTTTTTACCCGATCAGCCTGCAACGACACAACTTGCTCTAGCGCTGGACCATTACTGGTGTCCACACCTATTTGGTCAAACTGCCATTGCAATTGCGGTGCAACTTGCTCCGCAGGCAAGGTTTTCATGTAGTGCTGGTTTAGCCAGTTAAGTTTTTCGGTATTAAACGCAGAGGCTGCTTTATTCACGTCATCCAGCTTGAAGTATTCAACCAGTTCCTCACGGCTGAATATTTCCTGGTCACCATGAGACCAGCCTAAACGGGCTAAGTAATTTACAACCGCTTCCGGTACGTAGCCGTCGTCGCGGTATTGCATAACGCTGACTGCACCATGACGTTTCGACAGTTTCTTGCCATCGTCACCCAGTATCATCGACACATGAGCGTACTGAGGTACCGGTGCGCCCAGAGCTTTTAAAATATTAATTTGACGCGGGGTATTATTAATGTGGTCTTCACCACGCACCACATGCGTAATATCCATGTCCCAGTCATCAACCACCACACAGAAGTTATAGGTCGGTGTGCCGTCGGTACGGGCAATGATCAAATCATCCAGTTCAGTATTAGCGAATTCAATGCGCCCGCGAATATGGTCATCAAACGCAACACTACCTTCTTGCGGGTTACGAAAACGAATGACGTACTTATCACCGCCAACATTCGGGTTGTCCCGACAATGGCCATCGTAGCGAGGCTTTTCACCGGCAGCCATTTGCTCTTCACGCATTTTTTCTAAGCGTTCGGTTGAGCAATAGCATTTATAGGCTTTGTCTTCTTCCAGTAGTTTATCGATTAACTCTTTATAGCGCTCAAAACGCTGAGTCTGGTAATAAGGCCCGCGATCCCAGCTTAAACCTAACCATTCCATGCCCTCTAAAATGGCATCAATAGCAGGCTGAGTTGAACGTTCACGGTCGGTGTCTTCTATACGCAGTACGAACTCGCCGCCCTGCGCTTTTGCGACTAACCATGAATACAATGCCGTACGGGCACCACCAACATGCAAATACCCAGTCGGGCTGGGGGCAAAACGCGTTACCACACTCATGTTTGTTCCTTTCTTTAAAACCAGTCAATTTTATGGGCGCAAGTTTATCAAGACTGAGCGCCTGACGCATCTGCTATTCGAAATGATTAAAATGTCAGCAAACGAACACAAGTTGGCAATTTTTATTTGACAGTTTAGATCTGCGCCCTATAATGCCACCTCGCAACGACGCAGAAGTGTCACAGTGAAAATGGTTGCTTAGCTCAGTTGGGAGAGCATCGCCCTTACAAGGCGAGGGTCACTGGTTCAAGCCCAGTAGCAACCACCACTTCTCTTCTTCCGTCAATTGCAGACCTTCAGGATGGTTGCTTAGCTCAGTTGGGAGAGCATCGCCCTTACAAGGCGAGGGTCACTGGTTCGAGCCCAGTAGCAACCACCACTTTTTTACTCTCTCAGTTCTCTATTTCTCCAGTATTAAATTTTCCTGATAAATTTCCTGATAAATTTCCTGATAAATTCCCTGACAAATAGTCTAGTAATACCCGTACTTTTGGAATCACCTGACGGTTTTCCGGATACAATGCCCATATACCATCATCGGGTTGCCGGTAGTCCGCTAATACTTCCTCTAGCTGTCCGTTAGCCAATGAGTCCGTTACATAATAGTCCGGCAGCATAGCCAGCCCCAGACCTTTCATAGCGGCGTCACGAAGCGCCAGACCATTGTTGCAATGCAGGTAGGATTCCGGACGAACCGTTTCCAGTTTACCCTCAACCTGAAAGCGCCATTGCCTGACCGTTCCGGTAAAACAGCGATGCGCATCCAGTGCGTTAATATCTTGCGGCCGATCAAACTCTTCAAAATAAGCAGGAGAACCTACTACAAAATGTCGGCGCGAGCCTAGTTTGCGGGCACGTAACCGAGGGTTACCCAACTGCCCTAATCTAATGGCAACATCGTAACTGCCCTCTATTAAATCGACCTGCTCGTTGGTTAACTGAAAATCCAGCCGGCATTCTGGGTAAATGTGTAAAAAATCATTCAACAGAGGTGCTATGAAACGCTCACCATAATAAACCGGTGCCGTAATGCGAATCAGCCCCTGCGGCTGCTGCGTTCGCTGCTGAATGGCCTGATCGGCGTCTCTTAAGCTGGCAACCAAGTGCTGACAATGAGGTAAATAAAGCTTCCCCTCTTCCGTTAAACTGACACTGCGGGTTGAGCGGTACAGCAGTTGCATCTGCAGCCGGTGCTCAAGCGCTGCTATATTACGGCTAACCTGCGCCACAGATAACCTGAGTTGCCGGGCTGCCGCAGTAAAGCTCTGTTGCTCAGCCACTGCCGCAAACTCACTGATCCCCTGCCATGGCTTCATCTCACACCCATTATTTCATTTATGAAAAAGTAATTTGCAAAAACAGTAGATTACCTGCTAATGAGAAAAAGTTAAACTTACGCTACGCTTTTACCTAATAAAATGAAAATCCAAGACTATAAGGAATTATTATGGAAACCATTAAGTCACGCGCTATGGTTGCCTGGGGCCCGGGCGAACCACTGAAAGAAGAAATTATTGACGTTGCGCCGCCGAAAAAAGGCGAAGTGCGGGTTCGCATTATAGCAACAGGTGTTTGCCATACCGATGCTTACACACTTTCCGGTAAAGATCCTGAAGGCATTTTCCCTTCTGTACTAGGTCATGAAGGTGGCGGTATTGTTGAATCCGTCGGCGAAGGTGTCACCTCAGTTGAAGTGGGTGATCATGTTATTCCTCTGTACACCGCGGAATGTGGTGAGTGTAAATTCTGTACCTCGGGTAAAACTAACCTGTGTCAGGCCGTTCGTGCCACTCAGGGTAAAGGCTTAATGCCGGACGGTACCAGCCGCTTTTCAAAAGACGGCGAGACCATTTATCACTACATGGGCACTTCAACTTTTTCTGAATACACCGTTTTACCAGAAATTTCACTGGCTAAAATTCCCAAAGACGCTCCTTTAGAAAAAGTCTGTCTGTTAGGTTGTGGTGTCACCACCGGCATGGGCGCGGTTAAAAACACCGCCAAAGTCCAGGAAGGCGACACAGTTGCGGTATTTGGTTTAGGTGGTATTGGTCTGGCCGTTATTATTGGTGCCGTACAAGCCAAAGCTTCGCGCATTATTGCCATTGATGTAAACGACGACAAACAAACGATTGCCAAAGAGCTAGGCGCAACCGACTTCGTGAACCCAACCAAGTACGACAAGCCTATTCAGGAAGTTATTGTCGATATGACTGACGGTGGCGTAGACTTTTCGTTTGAATGCATTGGTAACGTCGACGTTATGCGCGCCGCGTTAGAGTGCTGCCACAAAGGCTGGGGCGAATCCGTGATCATTGGTGTTGCCGGTGCCGGTGAAGAAATCTCTACCCGCCCTTTCCAGCTGGTTACTGGCCGTGTATGGCGTGGTAGTGCCTTTGGTGGCGTTAAAGGCCGTACCGAACTGCCTGACTATGTAAAACAATATATGGACGGGAAATTTGATTTAGACACCTTTATCACTCATACCATGCCGTTAGAAGAGATTAACGAAGCGTTCGACTTAATGCATGAAGGTAAGTCGATTCGTTCAGTTATTCATTATTAATGGAGTCTGTAATGAAACAAGTTAGCGAAACCCGCTGTTTCGGCGGACGCCAGTTACGCTTTGAACATGACTCTGAAGTACTGAACTGCGCTATGCAGTTCAGTGTCTTCTTGCCCCTAAGAGCAGAAAAGTCCAAGGTGCCAGCGGTTTATTTTCTCTCCGGCTTAACCTGCACTGACGAAAACTTTTCCACTAAAGCCGGTGCGCAACGGGTAGCAACGGAACTCGGTATTGCCTTAATTGTACCGGATACCAGCCCGCGTGGAGATAACGTAGCTGATGATCCAGACGGGGCTTACGACTTAGGCTTAGGCGCCGGCTTTTACGTCAACGCTACTCAGGAGCCATGGAAAAATCATTATCAGATGTATGACTACATCGTTAAGGAGCTTCCGAAGCTGGTCGAAGCGGAACTGCCAATTAACGATAAACGCGCTATTGCGGGTCATTCCATGGGTGGCCATGGTGCTTTGGTTATTGGCTTGCGTAACAGCGACCGTTACAGCAGTATCTCTGCCTTTTCGCCTATTACTAATCCAACACAGTGCCCCTGGGGTGAAAAAGCCTTTAGTGCTTATTTAGGCGATGATCGCGAACAGTGGAAGCAATACGACGCTGTTGAGATTATTAAATCGAAAGGTCAGACATTGCCAATTCGGGTAGATCAAGGCTTAGCTGATGGCTTTTTAGAAGAACAGCTAAAACCTGAAAACCTGAAAGAAGCCATTGCTAAAGTAGAGGGTGGCGGTACCGTTCACCTACACGACGGCTACGACCACAGCTACTACTTTATATCCTCGTTTATCGAAGCCCAGCTTCGCTTCCATGCGAAGTACCTCACCGCTTAACAAAACTCCAGAAACCCAGTAGGTATTACTTACTGGGTAAATACCCCTATTCGTTAAACGGTTATACTTCTGATCTCGCTCAATACTTCTCGCTTAAAAAGGAAGCAGTAATGAAGGTAAACTCAGCGGTAGAAGCCCTGTCAATTCTCAATGATGGCGATGTCATCTGGTGCCAGTCGATGGCTGCCACCCCTTATAAACTTCTTGAAGGTCTGAAAGAGGTAGCTACACAGCGTAAAGACCTGACGTTGTTACAGTTGCATACGGAGTACAGCGAAATACTCTGTGACCCTGAGCTTAAAGGACGTCTTCGCCAACGTGCTTTCTTTGTTGGTGCTTCTACTCGACAGGCAGTGAACCAAGGGCTAGCCGACTATGTGCCCATTTTTCTCTCTGAAATTCCCAAGCTGTTTCGCTCTGGCGAACAGCCACTGGATGCCGCAATCATTCAGGTGTCACCGCCGGATAAACACGGTAATTGCAGTTTAGGTATTTCGGTTGAAGCAACCCGGGCGGCGCTGCAAGTGGCAAAAAAAGTGGTTGCCTGGATCAATCCCAACATGCCGCGCACACATGGCGATGCGTTAGTCTCGTTAAAGCGGTTTGACCGTTTCTACGAAGAAGCGGCTCCTATTCCACTGCACAACCAGCCACCACAAAACCCTGTGACACAAAAAATTGGCGAGCGCGTTGCTGGCCTTATTAATGACGGGGACTGTTTGCAAATGGGTATTGGCGCAATACCAGACGCGACTTTAGCTTGTCTTCATCATCACAAAGACTTAGGCATTCACACCGAAATGTTCTCTGACGGCGTATTACCGCTGGTTGAGCGTGGCGTCATAAACAACAGCCGCAAGCGTAAGCACCGTGGCCGCATTGTCACCACTTTTGCGATGGGTTCTCAGGCACTTTATAACTTTGTTGATGACAACCAGGAAGTTTTTTTCCTTGATGTTGAGTACACCAATGACACCTCGGTTATTCGCCAGAATAAACAGGTTATGTCCATAAACAGCGCTCTTCAGGTCGACCTCAGTGGACAAGTCTGTGCGGACTCTATTGGCACGAAGATATACTCGGGCGTCGGCGGCCAAATGGACTTTGTACGCGGTGCCAGCTTGTCGGAAGGCGGTCGTTCGGTTATTGCTTTGCCTTCAACGGCCTGTGGCGGAACAGTGTCGCGCATTAGCTCTCTGCTTGCTCCTGGCGCCGGCGTGGTCACCACTCGTGCCCATGTGCATTACATTGTGACTGAACACGGAGTCGCTAACTTACGCGCCAAGAGTATGAGTGAACGCGCGCGCGAGCTGATTCATATTGCCGACCCTAAGTTCCGGGATGAGCTGGCACAAGCAGCTTATAACGATTGGGGACTGAACATAACCTGATGCAATGGCATCAGGTTACTTCTTCTTCGTAGGCAACGGTACCAATGCTTCAGTTTTAGGCAGCGGCTGCTGTTGCTTACCAAGCGCTATGTAAACAAAGCAACACAAACCAATACCAATAACCAACGCACCAACCCACTGAATTTTTATAAACTGAACGCTAAATAGTACAGTTAATGACATCATCAAAAAGGCATGTAAGGCCATATATTGTTGTTTGCCAAAACGCGCTACTGTCAAGTTCAGGTTGTCGGAATAAAGCCGGATTAAAGAGTCCAGCGAGTTGATCACGAAAACAATTCCAACAAACACCATCGCCAGATTAATGAATCCGGAAGTATCCAGTCCTTTTAAGTGGAATAAGTATAAAACACTAAACCAGAGACCAATGGACAATGACGGCCATATCAGCATGGCTAAGAACAGCCAGATGGTGCGCATGTTACCAACAAAGCGCGCAGTGAACTGACCAATCATAATGCTCCAGGCAAACCACCAGAACAGGTAAAACGCATGGTAATCATTAATCGGCAGAACAAACCGGTGTAGATGTTCAAAGTAGTCGGTCAATAAGGGTAAGGTACTAAAATAATCAGGCGCAGAAACATTGTCAGACAGTAAAGCGATACTGCCTAGCCCAAGAATTAACGCAAAGAACAGCCCACCAGATGACAAGCTAAGAATCTTAACAAACTTAAGCTCGGTACTTGAGTACACCGCAAATAAAATGGTGCCGCCGACAATCAGCGCGTAGTACCAGGGGAAGCCTTCGCTAACCGCAATACTGGGTAAATACCAGCTCAAGTTCGCAAATAACAAATGCGCGGTAAAAGCACAGGTGCCAATTATCACGATGTTATTAATCCACTTAACCCAGGTAATCTCAAAGAATTTAACCTTGGGTTCAATTGCGCAGAAATAAAAACAAGTGACAAAGTAAATGGCCCAGACCAGAAAGCCCCAGAAGCCAAACTCAATAGCCAAAGGGTTGGCAAAAGCGTACTCGCTGTTTTCTTTTATATCGGCATAAACCGGGAACTCTGTCAGCGGGAACATAATCAGTCCGACATCCAGACCCGAGGTAAACAGAATAGCAATGAATGTCATAGTAGACACCGGGTAGCGACCGTTAAGTTTCAGCCGTCCCCAGCGCATAACAATAAAGACCACCATGGCCATGAAAAACAGCATGCCAATACTGACAAGAGTTAACATGACGTGCTCCGCTTGGCCTCACCACTGCGCTGACGCTGTTGCCATTGCGGGTCTTTATAAACATCAACTTCAGCTCTCGGCAAGTTCTGATGCTTGATGATATCAGCCGCTCGCTCCGCGACCATGATGGTTGGCGCGTTCAGGTTGCCGTTTGGAATCGTTGGGAAAACCGACGAGTCAATAACTCTAAGTCCTTGCAAGCCCCGCACACGCATTTGTGAGTCAATCACTGCCATGTCATCATCTTCGGCACCCATACGACAACTGCCGCAGGGGTGATAAGCACTTTCTACGGCATCACGCACGAAAGCATCTATCTGCTCATCGGTCACAATGTCTTTTCCCGGTTGTATTTCCTGGCCGCGGTATTCATCCATTGCCGGCTGAGCAATAATGTCGCGAGATAATCTTACGCAGGCCCGAAATGCCTCAATGTCGTCCTGATGCTGCAAATAATTGAATTGAATCTGGGGCGAGGTAAAAGGGTCTGAGCTTTTCACTTTAACCCAACCACGGCTTTTCGGCTTATTGTGCCCAATGTGCAGCTGAAAACCATGCCCTTCAAAAGCAGATTTTCCATCGTAGCGAATGGCTGCCGGCAGAAAATGATATTGGAGATCCGGCCACTCAACACCTTCTTTCGAGCGAATAAAACCGCAGGACTCAAAATGATTCGTTGCGCCTAAGCCGGTTTTGAATAAAATCCAGCGTACACCAATAGCCAACTTGCTCAGAGGTCCTAGCTTACCGTTCAGCGTCAGCGGCTTTTTGCACTGATACTGAAAATAAGACTCCAAATGGTCCTGCAAGTTTTCCCCGACACCAGGCAGCTCATGCTGAGTTTCAATGCCTGCTGCAGATAGGGTCTCGTTGTTACCAATACCCGATAGCTGCAGAATATGCGGAGAACCAATGGAACCTGCACTTAAAAGCACTTCTTTATTCACAAAAAAGCGAGCAATGTTGTTTTTCTCATAAAGCTCGACACCAATAGCCTGCTTGTCTTCCAGCAGCACTTTACTGACCTGAACCCCGGTTTTTATCGCCAGGTTAGGTCTGCTCATAGCTGGCCTTAAATACGCATTAGCAGCGGACCAGCGCACACCGTTTTTCACAGTCATATGCATGGCACCAAAACCTTCTTGCTGAAAACCGTTATAGTCACTGGTCTCCATATAACCGGCGTCAACTCCGGCCTTAATAAAGGCTTTATACAACGGGTTTTGCATATTGTTACCGTTATTCACAGCCAAAGGGCCACCTTTCGAACGGTATTCATCGGCACCAAAAGCCCAGTCTTCCGCCTTTTTAAAGTACGGCAGGCAATTCTGGTAGTCCCAGCCTTCAGCACCATGCTCTTGCCACTCATCAAAGTCCCGCGCATGACCGCGAACATAAACCATGCCGTTAATCGACGAGGAGCCACCAAGAACCTTGCCCCGGGGGCAATGCATTTCGCGATTATTCAGGTAAGGCTCAGGTTCCGAATGGAACTGCCAGGCGTACTTTTTCGTATTCATCGGAATCGACAGCGCGGTTGGCATCTGAATAAAAATGCTTTTGTCTGAGCCGCCAGTCTCTAATAACAATACCGAGACATCCGGATCTTCTGTTAACCGATTGGCCAGCACACAGCCGGCCGAACCCGCCCCCACAATGATGTAATCGAATTTCTCATTCACTGTCATTAGAATGGACCTTCCAGCTTATCCATTCCGACATAAATTGATTTTGTCTGAGTATAAGACTTAAGTGCTTCCACACCGTTTTCACGACCAATACCCGATTGCTTGTAACCACCTACCGGCATCTCTACCGGCGAATTAGCATAGGCATTAATCCAGCAAATACCGGCTTCCAGCTGAGCGATGACACGATGAGCTCTGCGCAAGTCCTGACAGAAAATACCAGCTGCCAGTCCGTAATCGGTATTGTTAGCTCGTTGAATGACCTCTTCTTCCGTTTCAAAGGTCAGAACGGACATCACCGGACCAAAAATCTCTTCGCGCGTAATGCGCATGTCATCTGTGCAGTCAGTAAAAATAGTGGGGCCAATAAAATAGCCATTCTCACAGCCCGCAGGCGCTAATCTTTCGCCACCAAAGGCCAGGGTAGCACCCTGCTCTTTGCCAAGCTCGATATACGACATGACCTTATGCAGGTGATTTTCAGAAATTAGCGCGCCCAGGTTGGTTTCAGGATCCATAGGATCGCCGACTACGATATTGTTCTTGGTGCGCTCTAATAAACGCTCCATAAAAGTGTCGTAACAGTCTTTGTGCACGAAAACCCGAGTGCCATTGGTGCAGACCTCGCCCTGGGTGTAAAAGTTACCCATCATGGCACCGGTTACCGCTTCATCAATGTCAGCATCATCAAAGACAATAAGCGGTGATTTACCGCCCAGTTCCATGGTCACATTCTTCAGGGTACCTGCCGCCGCGGCCATTACCTTTTTGCCCGTGCCTACTTCACCTGTCAGCGACACTTTCGCAATCGACGGATGCTGAACCAGATAATTACCGACAACACCATCGCCATGCACCACGTTAAATACGCCTTCCGGTACGCCTGCTTCGATAAATATTTCTGCCAACATCGCAGCGCCACGAGGTGTCTCTTCGGATGGCTTGAAAATCATACTATTACCTGCAGCAAGGGCGGCAGCCGCTTTCCAGCAAGCAATTTGCAACGGGTAGTTCCATGCACCAATGCCAAAACAGACACCTAAAGGCTCGTGCCGTGTGTAAAAGAAGTCGTTACCGACACTTTGTTGCTCGCCCATCATTGACGGGCATAAGTTGCCAAAATACTCAATAGCATCCGATCCGGTCTGAACATCGACTTCAACGGCTTCCTGCCAGGGCTTTCCGGTATCCAGCACTTCAAGCTTTGCCAGCTCGTCATTGCGCTCTCGTAGAATCGCCGCTGCACGTTGTAATACTCGGGCTCGCTCAATTGCAGGGGTTTGTGACCAAACCTCAAACCCTCTTTGAGCACTTTCCACCGCGTCTTCCAACAGCGACTCTCCTGCCGACTCTACGGTGTAAATCACTTTCCCGGTACCAGGGTTGATCACGTCAAAGTATTCATGGTTACTGTCGTCGACGTAACGGCCATGAATAAAGTTTTTAAGTAATGTAGAGGACAACGATAACTCCCTTATAATTTGGCAATGGTTTAACTGACACCGTGCTGTTCCAGCACACCATTAATGTATTTTTTGCAGTATTTTTTTGCCTGACTGAACTTCTCTTCATTTGCCCGGCTTAATGCACAGCGCAACCAAAAACCATCAATTAACGCAGCCGTCACTTCCGCTGCCTCACGCGCACTTTCGGGATTCAGTAGTTGCTTGAAACTGTAACGCAAATTACTCACAAGCCGGCGCTTATTCAGCTCCTGTAAGCGATATAAGTCGGCGTCATGCATTGACTGCCCCCAAAAGCTTAACCAGGTTTTTGTGCTTGAATCTGCCTGCTGCACATCAGAAAAGTTCAAATCAACAATTTTCATCAAGCGGTCATACGGGTTATCCGGTGACTGCTCCATTTTGAGCTGAGAAAGCAAATACCGTACAGAGGCCTCAATTAGCGCCTGCTTACCGCCAAAATAATGGCTGATAATACCGGACGACATCCCCGCCCTGCGCGAAATCAAGTTTATGGTTGCTCCTCGTAAGCCTACGTCAGCAACCACATCGATGGTGGCATCGATTAACTGCTGACGCCGCATTGATTCCATTCCTACTTTTGGCATAGCTTTCTCACATGGTTTAATTTTTATTCGTAAGGTTCCAGCGTTGACAGCCTGAAGCGGTGTTCGTTAACTACATCACCTTCTTCATCGTAAAGTCCAAGAGTCACAACCGGATCGTCTTTTTCCCAGTCAACGTCCAGCGCACCATAATTTACCTTATTGATAAACTGACCGATGCGGTGTTTATTAGGGCTAACGTCTTTCCACTCTTGAGTCAGTCCTGATGACGTAACTTCCCATAGTGGGTAGTCTAAATCTTCGTCGTAGTAACTGATTTCACCCCAGTGGGTGTCGCCGCTTATCAAGATAACACCATTAACCTTATGTTTTTTAATAAGATTAAACAAACGTTGGCGGTCAGAGGGGAAATTCGCCCACGACTCCCAACCGGTAAAATCAGCTAAAAGCTGTAAGCTGGAGCCAATGACTTTAATACGCGCCGGCTTTTGTAACTGTTCTTCCAGCCACTGCCATTGTTTTTCGCCAATCATACTGGCCTCAGGGTCGCTGTGAACTTTATAAGGCCCCATGTTTTTCGGTTCACGTTCGTTGGCATACTCTTCACGTGTCACGTGGGCGATATCGTCCCGGTTCCAACGCAAATCGGGCAAAATTACGTGAATGCTTTCTTCGCCCTCACCGTAGGTATATGAGGTGTAAATTCCATCTTCACGAGTGCGACGCGGAGAGTTCTCCGACTCACCCCAAAAGTCGAGCATGATATCTCTTGACGCTTCTTTTTTAGGGTAATCCTTGCCGGCGTCGTTCGCACCGTAGTCATGATCATCCCAAATAGCGACGAGCTCTGCTTGCTCTTTTAGTTCTTTAAAACCCGGCTTAGAGCCCAGTTTTTCATATTTATTCTGCAACACTGACATGTCTTCGGTGTCGCCATATACATTGTCCCCAAGAAATACAAAAACTTCAGGGTCGTCATCAATAATGCTGTTAAAAATAGGAATGTCTTTGTCCTGATGCGAGCACGAGCCAAACAAAATCCGGCCTGGTGCATCGGCAAAAACAGAGCCACTCAGTAGTAATGTGGATAGTGCTAATAGTTTATACATGTGTATTGATTACCTTGTTGTTGCTTGCTACTAAAGCAACCACATGCGGCGTTAACCGCATGTGGTTCGGGGTAGTTTTAAAATACAAACTTAGCATTAAGTGCAACCGTACGTGGCGCACCAATCCAACCAGCGCCCGGAGCGATAGTACCAAGGTAATCTTCGTCAAAGACATTATTCACAGTGAAGCTCAGCTCCATGCTGTCAATTGCACCACCAATGTCATAAACGGTTTTACCAATGTAAAGGTCACTCACAACGTAAGAATCGCTTTCCTGAGTGTTCGCCTGGTCTAAGAAACGCTCACCAACATACTTAGTACTAAAGCCGGCATAGAAATCGCCTTTAGTGTAGTCAAAGCTAACAACGGCCATGTCCTGAGCACTGCCCAGTACCGTATTGCCGCGGAATGCTTCATCCGTATAGGTTGAGTCATTTTTTGTGTAAGACATATAAACGCCAAGGTTATCACTCAGGTTGTAATCCAGTGATGCTTCAATACCGTCAGACTCAATACCACCTGTGTTAACATAACCACCGGCTGCCGCTTCTAAGAAGTCGATACCGTCAACGTCTTCATTGCTGACAAAAGTAATACGGTTTTCGAAGCTAATATCATAATAAGTCAAACTTGCATTAAAGCCCGGCGTTGAATAGCGCAGACCTAAATCAATATTGTCCGCTGTTTCTGGCTCAACCTGGCTTACATCCGTATCGTCACGCTCTAATACTGCATCTTTAACGGCTGCAAAGTTTTCTGCATAACCACCGAAAACCTCCAGTCCACGAACAGGTAAAGGAGCCACAAAACCAGCTGACAATAAAGCATCCGAGTCAGACGATACGCTCAGATTGTTATCCGGGTTAAACTGGTCTTCTTTTGACACTTCAACATCAAACTTCTTGGCGCCCAGACGGAATTTCGCAAATCCGGCATCAATCTCGTCTTCAATGTAGTACATCAAAGTTTCGACCGGGAATTCACGGCTGTACTGAACCCAGTAAGGGTTGCTTTCCGGACGTGGACTCGCTGCTGCATCAATGGTTTTATGCCAGTCACGGTACTCATCACGCTGGTAATCTTCGTACCAGAAACCACCACGCAAGGTGTTTGCCATACCGGCAATTGTGGTATCCCATACAAAATCACCATTGACGCCGTAGCGTTGCTTTTCGTAGTGGGTATGACGATTCGAACTGACCGGCATAGAGCCTTGCTCATAGCAACCCGGGTCTACTTCGGCTCCACCACCGCCATAAGGGTAACCAATTGAGCTCTCGCAGCCTGCTTCAGGTGATAATGACTGTCCGTCGCGGTTAACAAAATAGATAAAACCTTGTGAAGAACCACCGTAAGCTGTGGTTGAAGGGTCCAGTTCCGAGTGAGGGTTTCCTGCACCGTCGTCGGTGACATCAGCAATGTAATATGGAATCCACTTACCAGCACCTTCGTTTTCGTGATAGTAAACGTTAGTGCTGACATCCACTTCACCCAACATGAAGTCGGCTTTTAGGTAACCAAACAGGTTTTCACGTTCAGTTACCCAACCTTCACGCCATGCCTGGTCTTGATAAGGAATGCCTGTCCAGTCTTCAGTCAGGCCGTCCCATTCAGAGTTTTGTTCATACTGTGCTAAACCATAAACTCGTTGATAGGTATATTCCTGAGCGTCGTCGTAACTCACGTAACCCGTTAAATCTACGTCACCAACACGACTGATAATTTTACCTTCAGCATGGTCACGCGTATTGGTTACCGAACCATCCATGTAGTCATCGTTTTGTTGGCTCGAAAGAGAAAACCACGCGTAAGTGTCTTTAGCAATTTCGCCAGTATCGTAACGTGCATACAGTTTTTGTGCGTTATGCTCGCCAATCGTGGTGCTAACGGTAAACTGTTCTTCGTACGCAGGACGAATAGTCGTAAAGTTCAAGGTACCGCCCAAAGCCTCGTTTGAACGAGAACTAATGTCAGCTGTACCCTGAGAAACTTCCGTGCCACGTAAGTTTTCAGTGTCAATGTAACGGCTGGCTTTAGTACCACCACCGTAGTTTGAGTTGCCGTTAGAAATACCATCTACAGTCATACCAATTTGCTGAGATTCTAAATCTAACTGGAAACCGCGAATTGAGATGCTGGTTGACCATTCATCAGAGCCGAACGGGTCGCCTTCGTTTACCAAAACGCCAGGTAAGTTATCAACCATTGCCAAAGCGCTGGTCATAGACGTTTGCTGCTTTTTCATTTCTGCAGAAGCGGCGTTATTCGCATAAGAAACACTGCGGCCAGTAACCACAATGGCTTCCATTTGTTCTTTTTCTTCTTCTGCTTGCTGATCTTGAGTGTCTTGCGCCATTGCTGGCAGGGAGGTAGCAGATAATGCTGATAGTACAGATAGTGCAATTAAGCTTTGCTTCATAGGCACATAAGTTTTCATAAAATTTCCTGTTTCTTGTGTTGTAGTGAAGCTCCTTAATGTATGGGGCTAATGTGACAACGGCGTTAAGGTTAATTGATCGTTCAATTAAAATAAACGCAATATAAATTAGATATTTTTCATCTAAACTCTGCGTTAACTTGCTTAAGAAACTAAGGTAGGCTGTGTTTAAAAGACGGTTGCGGAGGCTTTAATGAAAACAGTCGGCATTATTGGTGGCATGAGCTGGGAATCAACCAGCACTTATTATAAGCGTTTGAACCAGCTAATAAATAAGCGCCTGGGAGGCTTGCACAGTGCTGAAATTCTTCTGGCCAGCCTCGACTTTGCGCCTATTGAAGAGATGCAAAGTAAGGGTGACTGGGATGCAGCTACACAAGCTCTTATTGCCAAAGCCCGGCAGTTGGAAAAAGCGGGTGCTGAAAGTATTGTTATAGCAACAAATACAATGCACAAAGTGGCTCCACAGGTTGAAGACGCGGTCAAACTGCCGTTATTGCACATTGTCGACGCTGTGGCGGTGCACCTTAAACAAAACAACGTTAACCAGGTTGGGTTGCTGGGTACACGCTTCACCATGCAGCAACCTTTTTATAAAGAGCGCCTTGAACAACAAAACATTAAGGTACTGATACCCGGTGAAAGTGACGGCAATACAGTCGACAACATTATTTTTAAAGAACTGTGCCATGGCCAATTTACTGATAGCGCACGCAAACAATACCTAAGAATTATTGAGGACCTGGCAGCGCAAGGCGCACAAGGCGTTATTTTAGGCTGCACTGAAATTGGTCTGCTGGTTAAACAAGAACATTCTGCCCTGCCATTGTTCGATACCACCGAACTTCATTGCCGCGCCATTGCAGACTGGATGCTAGATTAAAAAGCAGGAAGACCATGACCGATATAACAATCAACTTTTCTCGTTTCTATGACAGAGCCTGCCAGCGTAAAGGTGGCGAAAGTGCGATGCTTGCACGCCTGCCTAAAGTATCGTCCGTAACCCAATTAGAACAACTCGAAGACCGGGATGTACTTGCTACTATTACCCGTTGTATTTTCCGCGCCGGTTTTGTCTGGCGCATTATTGAAGCGAAGTGGCCGGGCTTTGAAGAAGCCTTTAAAGGCTTTGTGCCTCTTTACTGGCAACAAGTGCCCCCAGAAGTCTTAGAGGCACTTTCCAAAGATGAACGTATTGTCCGCAACCAGCAAAAAATAAACACCCTGCCCGCTAACGCACGAATGATTGTGGAAGTAGCCGAAGAATACGGCAGTTTTGGTCAGTTTCTGGCTCAATGGCCATCGAGCCAACAAGCGGAGTTGTTGCATTATCTTAAAAAGAACGGTTCGCGATTAGGCGGCGTTACCCCACAGTATGTTTTGCGCGAGCTTGGCTGGGACGGTTTTATTCTTTCCAATGATGTTATCACCGCGTTGACCAACTACAAGCTGATAGACGCTTCTCCCACCAGTCAAAAAGGGTTAAAACAAGCTCAAAGTGCGTTTAACCACTGGCATCAGCAGACCCAGTTACCTTACAGTCATTTATCGCGAATTCTGTCTTACAGCGTCGGCGATTAAACCAGGTTATTCATTCTAACTCGCTGAACAGTTCTTCCCCCCCCGCTGCTTAACAGCAGCGGGGCAAATTCCCACTGGATAAATCGCCGCCTATCACCTATAAATAGATAGGTGAGTAGTCGTATGACAGTCCGTTATCGCAAGCCGATTTTTTTCAAAAACTCTGGGGATTTTGATGAGCTCAACCAAAAATACTCTGATATTAGGCATCTCGCTAATCATTAGCTTTATCGTTATTGGCATTATCGGTTCAAATGCAGTGCTTGAGCATAAATCGATGGAGCGTAGCGTAACCGTAAAAGGGTTATCTGAAAGAGAATATATTGCCGACACCGTTATCTGGCCTATTCAATTTACCGCGGCCAGCAACGATTTATCTGAAATTTATGAAACCATGGAAGCATCCAATAAAAAGGTCATCGCCTTCTTACGGGAAAAAGGCATTGAGCCGGATGAAATATCCTCGTCAGCCCCTTCCATTACTGATAAATCAGCCCAGCGTTATGGTTCATCTCAACCGGCAGAATTTCGTTATACTGCCACACAAGCCATTACAGTCTATTCCAATAAGGTTGAAGAAGTTCGCAGCGTTATGGGGGACCTTGCCGAGCTGGGTAAAGAAGGTATTGTTCTCAGCAGCGACGATTATCAGGCGCAACCTGAATACTTGTTTACCCGATTGAATGAAGTAAAGCCCGAAATGATAGAAGAGGCCACCAAGAAAGCCCGGGAAGTAGCAGAAAAATTTGCGACAGACTCGAACTCTCAGTTGGGTAAAATCAAACAGGCGCGTCAGGGGCAGTTTAGTATCAGTGCTCGCGACCGACACAACCCTCACCTGAAAAATGTGCGTGTTGTATCCACCATAGAATATTACTTGTCCGATTGATTTATTCGTTTCACAATGCGGCTAACTCTTTGCCAAAAGGCTTATTAAATAATGAAAAGAACGCTGCAGTATTTATTTAAAGGGTTAGCCATTTTACTGCCCATTGTTGTGACCTTTGCGTTACTGCAATGGCTGCTAGTTACCATCGAAACTTGGCTTAAGCCTATATGGATAACCTTACTGGGTGAGTCTTCATATTTTCCCGGACTCGCCTTTATTAGCTTTTTAGCTATTGCTTTGCTTATTGGTTTTAGCTCCCGCTGGAATTTCATTGATTCTCTCTGGCAGCTTCCCGGAAAACTTATCAACCGGCTGCCACTGCTGCGCAGTCTTTACGGTACCATTAACGATGTCTTTGAAATGATGTCGGGCAAAAACTTCGCTGAAGAATCTGTTGTATTAGTCACACTTCCCGGCAGCAAACTGCGGCTTATTGGTATTGTCACCAAGAAAAGCGGAATTAAGGGTGACCGCCTGTCGGAATTGATGGAAGATGACCAGGTGGCGGTATTTTTGCCCATGAGTTATAACGTTGGCGGCTATATGGTCATTGTGCCGGCGGATTGTATCGAGTCACTGACTATGAAACCTGCCGATGCCCTGCAGCTGACAATAAGTGGAGGCCTGGGCAAAAATCACTCTGGCAAAACAGATTAAAAATTGCAGTTGAAATCAGCGCGCGTGCTGGTAAAGTTCGCGCTATGAAACTATCTGAACCCTGCCCTTGCGGCCTCGATAAAACCTATCAACATTGTTGCTATCCATATCATAATGGAGAATCACTTGCGTCATCGCCTGAAGCCTTAATGCGTTCACGCTACAGTGCCTTTGTCGGACGCTTAGCAGGCTACTTAGAAGCAACATGGCATAGCAGCTACCGCCCCGCCTTTCTCGATTTAAGCGACTCACCAAACTGGCTTAAATTGCAGGTTATTTCTTCCAGTGTAGATCAGAATAAAGGACAGGTGCATTTCCGCGCCTTTTATCGTGACGGTGATGATATTGCTTTTATGGAAGAAAAATCTGACTTTATCTTCGAAGACGGCAAGTGGTATTACTTAACCGGTCAGACAAATTAAGACAGTCGCTGACCAGTTTTATCTAAAAAGACCAGACCGTGGGTTTTAACATGCTTTTCATAACGACTTACCGTTAACGGCTTAGAAAAGTAAAACCCCTGAAACTCTGAAAAGCCTATTTCGGTTAATCTTGTTAACTGCGACTTTTCTTCAACGCCTTCAACGACACATTTAATTTTCAATTCAGAGCAAATATTAAAAATACCCTTAACTAAGCTGTATTGTCGCCCGGAGGTTTTTATGCCGCGAAGCAGCGCTCTGTCCAGTTTTAACTTATCAATCGGGTAATAAGCCAAGCGGGTAACACTGGAATAGCCGACTCCAAAGTCATCAACCGATACCTTAAAGCCCCAGGACTTCAATTCATTCATAAGCTCTAATGAGTTGACCCTGTCCGACTCCAGACAGGTTTCTGTTAACTCCAGCTCTATCTGTGAAGGTTTAACCGAAAAATCGGCCAGATATTTGACCAGCTTCGAAATAAAATCGGGCTGAGAAAAGTCAAGCAGTGAAATGTTGATGGCTACGGGTAACAGCGGAAAATCATTTTTCTTCCACAGCGATATTTGAGCACAGACTTTCTGAACAATTAAGTCGGTTAAACGACTTATCATTCGGTACTCTTCTGCAATTGGAATAAAAATAGCCGGAGAAATGGAACCCAGTACAGGGCTGTCCCAGCGGGCAAGTGCTTCAAGCCCGACACAAGTGCCATCGGCAGTCACTTTCGGTTGAAAACAAACATCCAACTCGTCGTTCTGTATGGCTTCATCCAAAAGAATTGAGATTTCATGGCGTTCCATAAACTCTTCTGAGTTTTCAGTATCATAAAGATGATAAAACTGGTTCACAGAAGCGAATTTTTTTGCTTCCAACGCACGGGAAACAACAACGTCGGCGGTTTCACCATGCTTAGGAAACCTGGCCACACCAAACTGAAAAGACTGCTGACATTTAATACCCTGAATGGTGTACTCTTTGTCAAGAGAGTTTTTAATATCCAGTAAAACGTCTTCTAATTCATTTTCTACCGTTTTTGGCAAAATAAACACCAGCTTATTTAACGCAATAGTCGCCGTTAAACGTGGATGCTGTCTGTGCTTCTTCAAGCGGCTGTATGAGGACGCTAAAAGCTTTCTGATAACACTCTCACCATATTTTAATCTGAGGTAGTCTTCGCTTTCACTTTGTGCGACAACCACAAAAAATTCACGATCTGACTTAGAGATTAACTTGTTGCATTGCAACTCGAACCAGTCACTATTCGGTAAGTTTGTCTGAGTATCCAGGTAACGCAAACGGCGGTTTTCCTGCTCTAAAAACGTCAGGTTACTCTCCAGCGTTTTCTCTTGTGTGCAATCAACAAATTCATAAACATAAGAGCTGGCTTCCGGGACTTCTAACCTCACAACTTGTTGGTATGTATGCTCATGCCGAATAATCTTGCCACCCGTGGGTAATTTGGCGTGATTAATATCGGGAAACCAGTTAGAAATAGACTGACAACCACTTCTCGTGGACTCATCTAAACCAAAAATATCACCAGCCTGTTTATTAAAATCTGTAATTAACCCGTCTTCATTAACAATAACTTTGGGTCTTCTGGACTCGGCAAAAAACACCCGGTAAAGCGAGTTCTTGCCTTTTAAGTAATCGTTAGACTTTTGCGTTTCCTGATTCAGTCGTTTTGCGGCGACTATGGTACGAGCCACGGCCAGAGGAATACAGATATTAAAAAATAGAAACATGTTTCCTGCGATATACCATGCGGCGTCAGGAAACAGCACATTGGGTTCAGCGAAGAAAGACAAATTAACGTTGTTAAAAACAATATAAAAAGGCGCGATATTCAATACGGCATAAAATATCGCAGCTCTACCGCCAAGAAGCATTAAAGCAATTAGGGGGCAAGCATACATATACATCGAACCTATTTTTGCAAGGTTCATATCATCCAGGAATAAATTACAGGAGACACTTGCTGCAATAATAGTAATCTGCAAAAAGTTGGCACAAAAATAATAGTAATTCTTGCTTAACCAAAGTAAGCCTAACATGCTAACTAAGAAAGCGGATGTAATTGCAATAATATGGGGAAGTTGAGCTTCTAAAGCGTCATCAAAGCTATGTAAAAACACCACCAGACACAGAAGCATCCCGGAGAAAAGAATAATTCTTAGTGCGCTGACTCGCCAATTGGGAACACCATTTTCTGACGTTCCTTCGTCTTTAAGCAGAAAAAAGTTATTTAAGAAGTTCATGCTGGCCCGAATCAGTTCTCAGACAGCCATTAAAGAACGTTAAACCTTAAAAATCAACTACCTTTACTCTAGTTACTCTATATTAATCAGGTGCTGTCGATAAAAACGCCAGTGTCTGGACTTTATTAAATACCAACCACAAATAAACCAACCAAAAACAATTGCGGCTCGTCCAAATGAAAAAGCACCATGTTGTTCAATAAACAACCAGGAAATGAGTACGGCATCAAAAACTAAAGAGAGTAATAACAGAGGTTGAGCAAAACGCATTAATCTATTTGCCCAGTTAGGTTTGTCTTCGCCGACAAAGGTGGTTGCCAGCAAAACAATCAAGGCAGGCAGGCCAATCAGTAACATCAGCCCGAACTGCTCTGAACTGGTGTAGAAGAGTTTCAATAATCGAGTTCGGTCTTCAGAAAAAGTCAGAGATATAATGGCGGCGACATAGCCACGCATTTCAAATAAAAGCACCAGCAGGAGCGAGAGCGGGATACTCGCCCGGCCCTCTTTATCCAGGTATCGTGCCCTCTCTACCAATCGCTGCCCGGCGCTTGTCGCCTCGCTGCCAGATTTTTTCATGGAAATAATAACCTACTGTATTCACTAAAGGTTCAATCAGAGCAATAGCACCACCAAGCACGACATCGCCTGTCATTAACCAGACTACGCCAAAGGCGATGGTAAAATGCATGATACCAAATGATACTGTCTTTACTGCGTCTTTCATAACAATCTCCCGCGTCGACTTTTGTTAATTATTGCCGATTAAGATTGTTATAGCCAATTGATAAAAGCGATAACCCTGTTCGTTGCAGGGTATTTATCTTTAAACCGCTCGTTTAAGTTGTTCACGCAGTTCAGCGACTTCATCGCGCAGTTTACCTGCTTGTTCAAACTCAAGATTCTGCGCCGCTTTGTACATCTCTTTCTCTTTAGCGTCGATTTCTTTCATCACCGCTTTCGCGTCTTTGACAACCACAGTCCGGGCATCATACCCGGAGGCGACTTCAGCCAGTGCTTTTTCAGCCTTACTTTTACGAGCTTTAGCGGAACCCTGACCCAGATCCATCACGTCGGTGATGTCTTTATTCAGCCCCTGCGGAGTAATACCGTGCTCTTTGTTGTAAGCAATTTGCTTCTCGCGGCGACGGTCAGTTTCATCCATAGCGCGTTGCATAGAGCCGGTAATACGGTCGGCATATAAAATGGCGCGGCCGTTAACGTTACGTGCGGCACGCCCTATCGTCTGAATTAACGAACGGTCGGAACGTAGAAAGCCTTCTTTATCTGCGTCTAATATCGCGACCAGCGACACTTCCGGCATATCCAGACCTTCCCGCAGCAAGTTAATACCTACCAGCACATCGAACTTACCCAGACGTAAATCGCGGATAATCTCCATACGTTCAACGGTATCAATGTCTGAGTGCAGATAACGCACTTTTATACCGTGTTCATCCAGGTAGTCGGCTAAATCTTCCGACATCTTTTTGGTTAAAGTTGTCGCCAGAACCCGTTCGCCTAACTCTGTCCGTAAACGTATTTCAGACATTAAATCATCCACCTGGGTGGCAACCGGACGCACTTCTATCTGAGGGTCAATTAACCCGGTCGGTCTGACAACCTGCTCAACCACTTCATTGCCACTGCGCTCTAATTCATACTTGCCCGGTGTCGCTGACACATACAGGGTTTGTGGCGCTATAGCCTCAAACTCATCAAATTTAAGCGGCCGGTTATCCAGTGCTGACGGTAAACGGAAACCGTATTCCACCAGATTTTCTTTACGCGAGCGGTCGCCTTTATACATAGCGCCAATCTGCGACACAGTAACGTGTGACTCATCAATGATAAGCAGTGCGTTATCCGGTAAATAGTCCATCAACGTTGGTGGCGGCTCGCCCGGCGCACGACCGGATAAATAGCGTGAGTAGTTTTCAATGCCCGAGCAATAGCCAAGCTCCAGCATCATTTCAATATCAAACTGAGTCCGCTGATTAATCCGCTGCTCTTCTATGAGTTTATTTTGCTTAAGCAGAATATCGCGACGATCTTTCAACTCATCTTTTATCTTTTCAATGGCTTTAACCAGCACTTCTCGCGGTGTTACATAATGCGTTTTCGGATAAATAGTGGCGCGCGCAACGTCTTTTTCCGTCACCTGTCCGGTTAAAGGCTCGAAAAAGCTAATGCGATCAACTTCGCTGTCAAACAGCTCCAGACGCACCGCTATTTCTTCCGACTCCGCCGGAAAGATATCTATCACATCGCCACGAACCCGGTAAGTACCGCGCTCGAAGGCTGCGTCGTTTCGCTTATACTGCAACTGAGCCAAACGCCGCAGAACGTCGCGCTGATCGATAATGTCGCCACGACGCAAATGCAGCATCATTTTCATGTAGGACTCAGGGTCACCCAGACCGTAAATGGCTGATACTGACGCAACCAGAACTACGTCACGGCGTTCCATCAGAGCCTTGGTAGCTGACAAACGCATTTGCTCTATGTGGTCGTTAATTGAGGCGTCTTTCTCAATGAAAGTATCAGTTGTCGGCACATAAGCTTCGGGCTGATAGTAGTCATAGTAAGAGACAAAATATTCCACCGCGTTATTGGGGAAATACTCTTTCATCTCTCCATAAAGCTGCGCCGCCAGGGTTTTATTGTGCGCCAGTATCAACGTAGGTCGCTGCGAGCGTTCAATAACGTTTGCCATGGTAAAGGTTTTACCTGAACCAGTTACCCCCAAAAGCACCTGATGCGCCAAACCGGCGTCCAGATTATCGAGCAGCGACTCAATGGCTTTGGGCTGGTCACCCGCCGGCTTGTATTTAGAAACCAGTTCAAATTTCTTAGCCACGTTCTCTCCTCAACTCGCGTGAAAACCACCAATACGCAATAACAGCAGTAAACAGATTAGCGACCACACCACCAATGAATAAACCGGTTAAGTCAGCGAGTAAACTCCCTAAATATGAGAGTGGTACGAATAAAACAAATAGACGAATGATACTTAACCACAACGCGTTCATTGGCCGGTGCACAGCATTAAAGCTGGAATTGGTCAGTATAATAATGCCCTGTAACCCGTAACCCAACGGCATAATATAAATAAAAAGCTTAACAATGTCCGCAACCGCCTGCTCTTCAGCAAATACCTGAGCTATCCAATGTGCGGTTACCAGCATCAGTAAATAAATGACCGCCTGAATGGCCAGCACGGCTTTTAACGCCGTCCGGTAGGCTTCTTTCACCCGATCAATACGATCCGCACCATAGTTCTGGCTAATTAATGGCGGCAATGACATGGACAACGCCAGTATAATGACGCTGGCCAGTGACTCCAGTCGGGACCCGACACCGAACGCTGCCACGGCCGGAGCTCCGTAAGATGCGACAATAGCAGTCATCACTGACATAGCTAATGGCGTCAGCATATTGGCGCTGGCTGCCGGCATACCTATTTTTAAAATACCGCGGGCTGACTTAACCCATGCTTGAAAAAAAGCTCGTCCACCCGGCGGTTTGGAAGAAACCAACTTGTTTCTGCGCAGTAACCAAAACACTAAAAAGACACCACTAAACCAGGAAATAACACTGGCAAGAGCGGCGCCCTCAATGCCCATAGCGGGTATTGGACCCCAGCCAAAAATTAAAATTGGGTCAAAAATGGCGTTTGCCAACCCACCGGAAGCCATAATAAGCGATGGTGTTCGTGTGTCACCGGCGGCCCGCAAAACCGCATTCCCAACCATAGGCGTAACCAACATCACGCAACCCAGATACCAGAGCGTCATATACTCTCGTATCAGCGGCATCAATCGTTCCTGTGCCTGCAATAAACTGAAAACCGGGTCCATCAGCAAATAGCCTATGAGTGCCAATGCTGCAACTAGTATGGCGGATACTGAAAGCGCAGAAAAACCATCAAAATGAGCTTCTTCCGGCCTGTCTGAGCCGTATTTACGGGCAATGACAGCAGAAGTGCCTATACCTAAACCTATGGCCAGGCTTATAACGGTGAAAGTAACGGGAAAAGTAAAGCTGACAGCCGCAAGAGGGTCTGTTCCGAGCATACTGATAAAGAAGGTATCGACAACATTGAAGCTAATAAGAGTAGCCACACCGAAAATAACCGGCCAGGTCATTTCCCAGAGTTTTTGTCCTACCGGCGCGCTGATAAGACTTCTTGATGCGTCGGCAGCTGCCATTCAATCCCTCCTCAGTTCGATAGCCAAATAGTGTACATGAGACTGTGCTTTGTGGCTACGGAGAATAGACTTTAGCCACTGCGATCCGTATAGTAATGGGCATTTCAACCCTTGCGAAAAACAGGATCTGAACGTGGATTATCAACTCTCTGATCGTATCAATGCGATTCAACCATCGCCGACTCTGGCGGTTACTCAAAAAGCCAATGAATTACGCCAACAAGGCAAAGATGTTATTGGTCTGGGCGTCGGCGAGCCAGATTTTGATACACCAGATTTTATCAAAGAAGCGGCTATTCAGGCGATTCGCGATGGTAAAACAAAATATACTGCAGTTGATGGCATCGACGAGCTAAAAGATGCGGTCATTAAAAAGCTGGAGCGTGACAATAACCTGAGCTATGAGCGCAAAGAAATTATTGTCTCTGCCGGCGGCAAACACAGTATTTTTAATTTGCTCAGTGCCTGGTTAAACCCGGGTGATGAAGTCATTATCCCCGCGCCTTATTGGGTTTCTTATCCGGATATGACCAAACTGGTTGGCGCAGAGCCCGTTATTGTTAAAGCTGGTATTGATCAGCGTTTTAAGATCACACCAGAACAACTGCGCGAAGCACTAACCGATAAAACCCGGTTAATGTTTATTAATAGTCCGTCTAACCCGGCGGGAACGGCATACACAGCAGACGAACTGAAAGCTTTGGCTGAAGTACTGCGTGACTATCCAAAGGTACTTATCGCCACTGACGATATGTATGAACATATCCTCTGGAGTGATTCCGCTTTTGCCAACTTGCCTATGGTGGCTCCGGATCTTAAAGATCGCACCGTTATCCTGACCGGAGTATCCAAAGCTTATGCAATGACAGGCTGGCGTATCGGTTATGCTGCCGGGCCTAAACCTATTATTGCAGCCATGAAAAAAATGCAGTCACAAAGTACTTCAAACCCAACCAGCATCAGTCAGTATGCAGCGGCGGCGGCATTAAATGGTGACCAGAGCTGCATCGACACCATGGTAAGTGCATTTAAAGAGCGTCACGACTACCTGGTAGATGCCTTAAATAGCATCGACGGCGTTAACTGCGTGCCCGGTGACGGTACCTTCTACGCATTCGCGCAGGTTGATGGATTAATGGCTAAAGCTAAGGTAAGTAACGACGTTGAGCTTTGCGAAAAACTGCTAACCGAAGCAAACGTAGCCTTAGTGCCTGGCTCAGCTTTCGGTACCGATGGGTATTGCCGTCTGTCCTTTGCAACCAGTATGGATGTATTAAAAGAAGCGGTTAAGAGAATTAAAGACTTTTCAGAAAGTTTATAAAATAAAGGTTTTGGCGCCATTTCCCCGGATGAGCGCCAAAACCCTATTAATTGAACAGTCATTCCAGCTTAAATCACGCCAATATTGCCCTTTTCTATTTTGATAGTTTTATTACAAATTACTAAAAGTCCACCTCAGATAAAGTCAATTAGATCCCGATCAATTTAATCAATGTCAAGCCCGATCAACCTATTTCCGGAAAGATTTTTTGGCGCGTTTTTTAGTCAAATTCACTAAGAAATACACAAGTTGCTGATTCTTCAGGCATTGGTTGGTGACGGAATCACCAACATGAGTGTTTATTCACCAAAATAACGTAACTTATTGTATTTTATAGTAATTAAATCACTGCGTTATTTTTTAACCAGCCCTAGAAATGCCTTCAAACCCGCATCACTCTTACGACTTAACAGAGTTAAACACAAGGTTATCCACAGATTCCGTGGATAAGATCATGTAGCCGTTATCTACTGCGACATTCAGATATCTGTGGATAATGAGATCAGCGATAAACATAGTACTTATGTTATGCCTGAATATTTTACAGTTACTTGACATTGTCATCGATAGCGATTGGCGCCTGTTTTAGCGCTGATATGATTAAAAAAGCTATTTTGTCGACTTTTTCGACAACCGAACCGTTTTCCTTTAAAAACCTTCGCAGAATAGTTGACACCCCTGCGTATGAGCTTTAATATTCGCAGCCGTTGAATGTTGTTCCCCAGTAGCTCAGTTGGTTAGAGCGGTGGACTGTTAATCCATGTGTCGTTGGTTCGAATCCAACCTGGGGAGCCAAACAACATCCAACCTATTCAATTCCCCAGTAGCTCAGTTGGTTAGAGCGGTGGACTGTTAATCCATGTGTCGTTGGTTCGAATCCAACCTGGGGAGCCACATTTAGAGAGAACCGCCTATACGGCGGTTTTTTCGTTTCTGGACCACAGCCCTGCACTCAGTTCAGCAACAGGCTGCTGAGCGCCTTTAGATATCCACTGAGCTAATTCATCTGCAACATTAGGCCAATATAACCGTTGCGGATTACGTTGGGTTAACCAACTATCAATTGATACGCTGTCGATTCGCTTAAGGACATGCGCTAACCCCTGCTCCTGCAGTATCTGCGCATTCCATTTTTGCTCAAACTGACCGGTTAAAGGCTTTACTGCAAGCGCTTTGCCCTGACTCAGCGCCTCGCAACTGGTTTCAAACCCCGCGTTAGACAAAATAGCCGAGGCCTTATTGAAGTGAGCGGCAAACTCCGCTCTTGAAGGTGGGTAACACTCAATATGACCTAAAGACTCGCGCTTAGCCAAAGGATGAAAAAAAGAAAACTCGTAATTATCTAAAGGCTGCAATTGTTCAATTACATGCCGAGGGTCTTCAAAGGGTAAATAGACAACCACGCGTTGCATTAAGCCGCCACAGTTATTTTCTTCATGCCTGACCACGGGGGGAATCGCATTTCCGGTTGAAAGCCAGTGCATACCGACAGGCTCTGAACAGGGCGCAAATGAAGATATCAGCTTTTTCTGCCACCAGGACAAGCGCCGGAACAACTCAGGCTCCTGAAACGCATACTGACGACCTAAGCCAATACAGCGCACTCCGGCTTTCTTAGCCGCCCAGGCGGTTACGGGTTCATAATCTGTGATCACTAAATCGTAATCTTTTACCGGTAATTTTTTTACATCCTGCCAAAACTGACTCCAGTCATTGTTAAGTAACGTCTTACGTCTTCTTAACCGCCCTTTTTCAGTGACAAAAGACAAACCCTGCTGCCACTGATAATCGCCGAAAACGTCCATATCGAATAAACCGGCAACATCACGCCCCGATATCAGGTAATCAATATCAACATTATATTTTGCAAGAGACTTTGCCATGGTGTGACAGCGACTCAGGTGACCATTACCCGTGCCCTGTATACCATAAAGAATTTTCATATAACGAACTCCGATACGACAATAGCCAGCGAAGCACCAGCAACAATATCGCTGGGGTAATGGACGCCAACCACAACTCGGGAGGCACCAATAGCGGCAGCCCAGCCAAAACAGACTAAGCCAAGATTTGGGTAATACTGATAGGTTACTGTAGAAAACAGAACAGCCGCTGCGGTATGCCCGGAAGGAAAACTGAATTTATCACTGGCGACAACCAAAGCAGCAAAAGATAAATTCAACTCACTGGGTCGCTGACGCCGAAAACTGTTTTTCATTATCCAGTAAGCCGGTAGCTCAAGTGCAAAGGCAAGTAACAGGTGGGCAAAATAGTCGTCGCCGGATTCGTCCAGAAGCCAGGCCATTAGCGCAATAACCAGGTAACCGTAACCGTCACCACTGCGCGATGTCAGCAGTGCAATTTGTCCGGGCAAATCCTTAGCCCGCAAACCAGAAAACAAACAATAACAATAGCGGTCAAAACGTTGTAAATAACTGATTAGTACCATGTGGTTTAAAACCCATTTTGGCTTCAGTTGTAGCTACCTTGCCAAGCCTTTATGACACTAAATGAGCAGTTTCGTGAAGAAAGTATGACAATGCACAAATTTTCTCCAAAACACATGCCCTCTGTCTGTTGTTTATGGCGACCAAAACACCGATAATATGCGGTCTTTGTTAAACACAGTATCCGGAAAGGTAAATGACCGATTACTTACTGCTACTGATAGGCACCGTGCTGGTTAATAACTTTGTACTGGTGAAGTTCCTGGGGTTGTGCCCCTTTATGGGCGTTTCCGGCAAACTGGACACGGCAATAGGCATGTCAGCAGCGACCACCTTTGTGCTGACTCTTGCCTCGGTCTGTAGCTACCTGGTAAATCAATACCTGCTTGAGCCGCTCGACTTAATGTCGCTGCAAACGCTCAGCTTTATCCTGGTTATTGCAGTGGTCGTACAATTTACAGAAATGGTGGTACACAAAACCAGCCCTACGCTGTACCGGTTACTGGGTATTTTCCTGCCTCTAATTACCACTAACTGTGCCGTTTTGGGTGTTGCTCTGCTTAACGTCAACGAGCAACACAACTTTGTGCAGTCTATTGTTTATGGCTTAGGGGCCGCTATTGGTTTCTCACTGGTACTTATTTTATTCTCAGCTCTGCGTGAGCGCTTAGCTGCCGCCGACGTGCCGGTAGCGTTTAAAGGTTCGGCTATTGCGATGATAACCGCAGGGCTTATGTCTCTTGCCTTTATGGGCTTTAGCGGATTGGTGAGCAGTTAATGAGTTTATTCGGAGCAGTTATCGCGCTGGGTATATTAGCGCTGATATTCGGAGTGATTCTTGGTTTTGCCGCGGTTAAATTCCGCGTCGAGAGCGATCCTATTGTCGACCAGATTGACGAAATTCTGCCACAAACACAATGTGGCCAATGCGGTTACCCCGGTTGCCGCCCCTACGCACAAGCCATTGCCGACGGTGACGACATTAACAAATGCCCGCCGGGCGGCGAAGCGACCATAAAACAGTTAGCCGATTTAATGGGCGTAGAAGCCAAGCCTCTGGATGATGCTCATGGCGAAGAAGACGTTAAAAAAGTCGCGGTTATCCGCGAGGACGAGTGCATTGGTTGCACTAAATGTATTCAAGCCTGCCCGGTCGATGCCATTTTAGGTGCAGCAAAACAAATGCACACGGTTATCGAACATGAATGTACCGGCTGCGATCTTTGTGTTGAACCTTGCCCGGTCGACTGTATCGACATGGTGAAAGTAAAAGCAAAACCCGAAACCTGGCAATGGGATTTGGATACCGTGAAAGAGAACATAAAAGCCAATAGCATTCCGGTTAAGGTGGTGGAATGAGCGACGTGCAGGCAAACAAACATGACTTTAACGCCAATGTGATAGGTCACTTCCCTGGCGGTGTTCATCCTCCTGAGCGCAAGCAGCCGGCCAGCAGCCAGCCCATTCGCAAGCTTACATTACCGCAAGAACTCATTTTGCCGGTGCGCCAGCACATCGGCCCTTCTGGTAAGGTTTTGGTTAAGGTCGGCGAGCGCGTCGATAAAGGTCAGCGTTTAACTGAAGCAGGGTTAAGCCAGGGGTTACCCTTGCACGCTCCAACATCCGGTACCATTGCCGCCATTGAAGAGCGCCCTACGGCGCATGCATCGGGCTTGCCGGAACAGGCTATTGTCATTCACCCGGACGGCGAAGACCGCTGGGGCAATAAGCACGCACTGCCAGATTATCATGACGTTGAAATTTCACGCTTGCTGGAGCTGATTCAGGAAGCTGGTATTGCCGGTTTAGGTGGTGCAGGTTTCCCTACCGCTCAAAAACTGGCGCAACAAAAGCCTCTGAAACACCTTATTATAAACGGGGTTGAGTGCGAACCTTACATTGCCGCAGACGATCGCTTAATGCAGGAACACGCCGATGACATTGTTGCCGGCATTCGCATTTTGCAGTACATAACCCGTTGTGACTCGGTTCTGCTTGCTATTGAAGATAATAAACCTGAGGCCATAAAGGCCATGGCAGAAGCCATTAACGACAACCCGCAAATACAGCTTAAAGTAGTGCCTACTAAGTACCCGTCCGGTGGGGAAAAGCAACTGATTGAACTGCTTACCGGGCATCAGGTACCCAGTGGCAAGTTGCCGATGGATATCGGCCTGCTGATGCAAAACGTCGGCACAGCTTATGCCGTTAAACGGGCAATTATCCATGGTGAGCCATTGTTAGAGCGCGTGGTTACGCTGACCGGCGAATCTCTTAAACAGCGGGGGAACGTGTGGGCCTTATTAGGAACACCAATTCAGCATTTGCTGGATGAGTCAGGTTTTACTCCGGAGAAAAAGCAACGCATTATTATGGGCGGGCCTATGATGGGCTTCACCCTGCCTATTACGGAAGTGCCGGTAATAAAAACCACTAACTGTGTTCTGGCACCTACGGAGAAGGAACTGCCCTCTCCCGGACCTGAGCTGGCCTGTATTCGATGCGGCGCCTGTGCCGACGCCTGCCCGGCAACATTACAACCGCAGCAATTGCAATGGTTGGCCAAAGCCAAAGACTACGAGTCGCTGGAAAAACACAATTTGTTCGACTGCATTGAATGCGGTGCCTGCGCTTATGTCTGCCCCAGCGAGATACCACTGGTGCACTATTACCGAAAGGCCAAAGCCGAAGTGCGCAATATAGCCCGTGAAAAAGCCAAAGCGGAACAAGCTCGTAAACGTTTCGAAGCAAGGCAGGAACGGCTGGAGCGTGAAAAAGAAGAACGCTTAGAGCGTCACAGAAAAGCCGCCGAAGAACGCAAAAAAATGCAGCAGGAAATGCAACAAGAAGCGCAACAGAAAAGCAGCGACGAACCGGGAAGTAAAGCGGAAGAAAGCACTGAGAAACCGGCCGGTAAATCAGCAGCAGTTGCAGCCGCTATTGCCCGCGCTAAAGCTAAAAAGGCAGCTCAGGCTGCTAAAGAAAGCCCAGAAGAAAGCAACTCAGCCAAAGGAAATGAGTCATGAGTTTCAGAATTGCATCGTCACCCCATGGGCATAACCAGCGCAGCACCAGCGAAATGATGCGCTGGGTTTGTTATGCACTGGTTCCCGGCGTACTGCTGCACAGTTACTTTTTTGGTTCCGGTATCTGGTTTCAAATTCTTCTGGCCGTGGTTACTGCAATTGCCGCCGAAATGGCCTGCACCGTAGCCCGGGAGCGTCCGGCATTTTCAGCCTTGCGCGACAATACTGCCATAGTTACCGCCGTTTTACTGGCTATTAGCATCCCTTCATTAGCGCCCTGGTGGATCATCGTTATAGGAACATTATTCGCCATTGTCGTGGTCAAACATGTTTATGGTGGCATGGGGCAAAACTTATTTAACCCGGCCATGGCTGGTTATGTGCTTCTTCTGGTGTCGTTCCCGGTACAAATGACCAACTGGTTACCAGTTTCAGCCATTAGTGAGCATTCGCTTAACTTATGGCAAACGTTGCACACCATATTGTTTGAATACACGCCTGCAGGCTACAGCGTTGAGCAGCTCCGTTCCGGTATCGATGGCGTCACCATGGCAACCCCACTCGACAGTATAAAAACCGGACTGACTCAGGGTTATACACTGACTGAAATTTATCAGCGCCCGGAATTCAGTTACTTTGCCGGTGCCGGCTGGCAGTGGATAAACCTGGGCTTTTTCGTCGGTGGGTTACTCTTAATTCAGCAACGTATTATCAGCTGGCACATTCCACTCGGCTTTCTTGGTGGTCTTTGTATACCCGCGTTTATCGCGCATATATTTGCCCCGGATCTAATGCCCGGACCAGTCGTTCACGCCTTAAGCGGAGCAACAATGTTAGGTGCCTTCTTTATAGCCACCGACCCGGTATCTGCGGCTACCTCTAATCGTGGACGGGTTATATTTGGCTTGCTTATTGGCTTCTTAATTTTTGTTATTCGCAGTTGGGGCGGCTATCCCGATGCAGTCGCCTTTGCTGTGTTGCTTGCCAATATGTGCGTACCGCTTATAGACCGTTACACGCGGCCTGTTGTATACGGACACGGAGACTGAAATGACGCTGAACAGTATGCAAAAAAACGGTTTATTGTTGGCGGCATTCGCAGTTGTTGCCACGTCTCTGGTTATTGGTGTGCAGGTGCTGACCGAAGACAAAATTGCCATGCAGCAACAACGGCAGGTATTGCGCACGTTGAACCAACTGATACCACCAACCATGCACGACAACGACTTGTATCAGTCCTGTCGTTTACTGGAGAACCCGGCATTAGGCAGCAGCAAGCAGCAACCCTTATATCGTGCATGGGTTAACGAAGAGCCAACCGCGCTGGCAGCCGAAGTTATTGCACCCGACGGCTACTCCGGTGCTATTCGTTTATTAGTGGCTATTAAACCCAGCGGTGAAGTCCTGGGCGTAAGAACTCTGCGCCATCAGGAAACTCCCGGTTTAGGCGACAAAATCGAAGTTGAAAAAAGCGACTGGATAAAAAGCTTTGCTGAGAAGCAAGTTCGCGGCGCAGACGATGACCGCTGGGCGGTGCAACGCGACGGCGGTATGTTTGACCAGTTTACCGGCGCCACCATTACGCCTCGCGCCGTGGTTTCGGCAGTAAAACGTGCGACTTTAGAACTTCAGCAGCAAGCCGACGTTCTATTTAATGCCGACTTACCTCACTGTCAGGAGGTTCAGGAATGAATGAATACAAACATTTAACCAAGCAAGGCTTATGGGACAACAACCCAGCACTGGTGCAGCTGTTAGGTTTATGCCCTCTATTGGCGGTTACCGCTTCGGTGACCAATGCCCTGGGTCTTGGACTCGCCACATTATTTGTTCTGGTCGGTTCTAACGTTACCGTGTCTCTGGTACGCGACTTTGTGCCATCGGAAATTCGTATTCCGGTCTTTGTTATGGTTATCGCCACTTTTGTCACCATTATTCAATTACTGATGAACGCCTACGTCTTTCAGCTGTACCAGTCGCTGGGTATTTTCATTCCGCTTATTGTCACCAACTGCGCCATTATTGGCCGCGCAGAAGCCTACGCCTCGAAAAACCCATGGCAACGCGCCGCCTTCGACGGGCTGACAATGGGCGCAGGCTTTGCCTTAGTACTGGTAGTGCTGGGCGCAATGCGCGAAATTATCGGTAACGGCACGCTGTTTAATGGCGCAGAACTCTTGTTAGGTGACTGGGCTTCACAGTTGCGCATTGAGCTATTCACGGTGAATTACCCATTATTACTGGCGATACTGCCACCCGGAGCCTTTATTGGTATGGGCTTTATTATTGCGTTGAAAAATAAAATAGATGCAGTACGCAGCGCCCGCGCTGAAAAGAAAACCGTTACCCGTGCACGGGTTACTGCCTGAAAAATATAACAACAAATGACTTATTATGAATAAAACCAAGCGTTACGAAATTTTAAGCCGACTACGGGACAACAACCCCAACCCAACCACAGAACTGGAATATGACTCACCTTTTCAGTTACTGATTGCGGTCTTGTTATCCGCTCAAGCAACCGACGTTGGGGTTAATAAAGCCACTCGTAAACTCTTTCCCGCAGCGCCTACCGCGGAAACAATGCTGGCGCTGGGTGTGGATGGCATAAAAGAATACATAAAAACAATCGGCCTGTTTAATTCCAAAGCCGAAAACGCTTACAAAACCTGCAAAATTCTGGTTCAAGAATATGGCGGCGAAGTACCGGAAGACAGAGCTGCACTGGAAGCCCTGCCTGGTGTTGGTCGTAAAACCGCAAACGTGGTGTTAAATACCGCCTTCGGCTGGCCGACTATTGCCGTAGACACGCACATATTCCGCGTGTCTAACCGCACCAAACTGGCACCGGGAAAAAACGTCAAAGAAGTAGAAGAAAAACTGATAAAAGTGGTACCGGCTGAGTTTAAGGTCGATGTGCACCACTGGTTAATTTTGCACGGCCGTTACACCTGCATAGCCCGCAAGCCACGTTGTGGTTCCTGCGTTATTGAAGACTTGTGCGAGTTTAAAGAAAAAACCAGCGATTGAGCTTATTACAGCTCAATCGACGACGGTTTTGTCAGTTGCACAATAACGCGGCGGTTAATCTGACGGTTTATCTCATTGTCATTGGATTTAACCGGACGATCTTCACCGTGAGCAACGGTTTTAATCCGCTCGGCGTCTATACCACGCTCAACAAAAAACTGCTGAATTTCTTTCGCGCGCTGTTCGGTTAATTCCTGGTTCGGCCCACGCGCACCAAGCGAGTCAGTATAGGCATCCACCAGAACCAGTTCCAGCTCATTATCCACCTGAAGATAATCGCTAATCTGTTTAAGCTTTCGCTGCGAGGACAAAGTCAGCTTTTCGCTGTCGGCTTCATGGTTAAGCACCGTGTACGCAATATCATCAAAGCTGAAAGGCAATAACGCATTTACGCAGCTCATAAAGTCATCATAAGTACGACGAAAATTCACCGACGACAAAGACACTGCCACCTGATCACGGTTGTTGTACCAGTCATCATAGAAAAACGTGGGATACCGCCCTTTCTCCAGCTCGCTTAACAAAGTCCATGCCAGTTGTTTTTGCAGCTCACCATCAAACTGCTTATACAGTTGCATATTACCAATGCGGTAACTGGACTCACCGGGCTGCCAGCGCGGCGGCACCGACTCAATAGCAGACACACCATAGCTGTCCGGTAACTTCTGCATCTCCATTTTCATGCGCAAATTGAGCTCTTTGCTGGCTTCACTTTGAAACCGCACCTTACCGTAACGAGGAATTTCATGTTCCATCTCACAGGCTAAGCGGTTCTTTTCACTGATCTGCCAGGCGGAGTTATCCAGGTTTGCACTGTAGTGCCTGACTGAGTTTGCTTGTGCCTGCCCGCTTAATAGCAGCAGCGAGGCTGAAACAGCAGTCAACATCGGCCAATTTTTCATAAGCGCCCCTGATTTATTTCTGATACGTCTGTTATCGGCAAGCATTGCGGTTGCTTTAGTATTTCTGCAAGCAGAACTCCGTTATCTTTGGCATAATGGCGTTATGTTTTATTCACTACGGAAATTCTATGTCAGACAGCTCTAACTCGCTTATGAAACAACGTTTTCGCGGCTACATGCCGGTAGTCGTCGATGTCGAAACAGCGGGGTTTAACGCAAAAACCGATGCGTTACTGGAAATAGCTGCAGTCTTGCTGGATTTCGATGACGACGGAATACTCAAGCCGGTCGACTCGGTTCATTACCACGTAAAACCTTTCGAAGGTGCCAACATTGAACAGGCGGCTATCGACTTTAACGGCATTGACCCGCACTGCCCCTTGCGCGGAGCCGTAGAGGAAGGTGAAGCGCTGCGTGAGCTTTTCAAGCCTATACGAAAAGCACAGAAAGCTGCCGGTTGTCAGCGGAGTGTTTTAGTGGGACATAACTCAAACTTTGATCACGGCTTTATGATGGCCGCCGCTGAGCGTGCCAATTTAAAACGTAACCCGTTTCATCCTTTTGTCAGTTTTGATACAACGTCGCTTGCGGCAATGACCTTAGGGCAAACTGTACTGATTAAAGCATGCCAGGCAGCCGGTATTGAGTTTGACAGCAAACAAGCACACTCAGCCTTGTATGACACCGAACGCACCGCAGAGCTCTATTGCTGGATGATTAACCGCTGGAAGGAATTGGGTGGCTGGCCGCCGGAATCGCGGCAGGATAAAAGTTAACTTTACACACGAAATTCAGACATAAAAAAGCCGCTCAAACGAGCGGCTTTCTCAATTCAGTAAACGCTTACAGTTTGTCAGCGTTTTTAGACAAGTAAGAAGCAACGCCTTCTGCGTTTTCTTTCATGCCTTCTTTACCTTCTTCCCAGCCTGCTGGGCAAACTTCACCGTGCTTCTCGTGGAAGTTCAGTGCGTCAACCATACGCAGCATCTCGTCGATGTTACGGCCTAATGGCAAGTCGTTAACTACCTGGTGACGAACCATGCCTTCTTCATCAATTAAGAATGAACCACGGAACGCAACGCCAGCTTGTGGGTGTTCAACGTCGTACGCTTTACAAATGCTGTGACGAACGTCAGCAACCAACGGGTATTTCACCTGACCAATACCACCAGCGTCGGTTGACGTATTACGCCATGCGCTGTGAGTAAACTGAGAGTCAATTGATACACCGATGACTTCTACGCCACGTTTTTTGAATTCGTCTAAACGTTTGTCAAAAGCAATTAGCTCTGAAGGACATACGAAAGTAAAGTCCAACGGATAGAAGAAAACCACTGCTTTTTTGCCTTTGATGGCATCTGACAGTTTGAAATCTTCAACAATTTCACCTGAACCTAATACTGCTGCTGCAGTAAAATCAGGTGCCTTACGACCTACTAATACAGACATCGATTCTCTCCATTTAATGTTGAGTGTGTTAAATCTTCACCTGTAGTGATGGGGATGCCTCAATGAAAAAACAAGGTCAACCACGATATTCACTACAGACTGTCTACTATTTGCTCAAATTTCATTCAACTGAAGGCTCCGGATGACGCTCTGCAACTTCAGAAACCAATTCTTGCAGTTCGCCGTTCTGGAACATTTCCATAATAATATCACAACCGCCAACCAGTTCACCCTCAACCCAAAGCTGCGGGAAAGTCGGCCAGTTTGCGTATTTAGGCAATTCTGCACGGATATCCGGATTTTGCAGGATATCGACGTAAGCAAACGCCTGCCCACAGCCCATCAAGGCTTGTGATGCTTGTGAAGAGAAACCACAGCTAGGCAACTTCGGAGAGCCTTTCATGTACAACAGGATTGGGTTTTCTTCGATTTGCTGCTTAATTCTGTCAACCGTTTCCATAACACCTCTGCTTAATATAATGGTTGATTAAAACACTCAGGTATTTTAACACAGCCTATAAAGTTTTGTCCTAAATTGGAAGATTTCCTTGAAAAGCAATCCAGTCAGCCCTATATATCGTAAGGTATAACAAGAAAGAACCTGCACAAGTTAACGTGCAGGTCGCACATTTGCACTCATAAAGAACGGAGAGAAAAAATTATGGCATTTGAACTACCGGCTCTTCCATACGAGAAAAACGCTCTGGCACCGCACATTTCAGAAGAAACTCTGGAATACCATTATGGTAAGCATCACGCGACTTACGTGAGCAAACTGAACGATGCGGTTAAAGGTACCGACCTTGAAAGCAAGTCTCTGGAAGACATTATTAAGTCTGAAAAAGGCGGCCTGTTCAACAACGCTGCACAGGTATGGAACCACACGTTCTACTGGAACTGCCTAAGCCCGAACGGCGGCGGTGAACCAACTGGCCCAGTAGCTGAAGCTATTAACAAAAAGTTTGGCTCTTTCGAGAAATTTAAAGAAGAGTTCAACGCAAGCGCTGCCGGCAACTTCGGTTCTGGCTGGACATGGCTGGTGAAAAAATCTGACGGTTCTGTTGATTTGTTCAACACTGACGACGCAGATACCCCAGTCGCGCACGATGGCGTAGAGCCACTGTTAACTGTTGATGTGTGGGAACACGCTTACTACATCGACTACCGTAACTCTCGTCCTAACTACTTAGAAGCTTTCTGGAAGCTAGTAAACTGGGACTTCGTAAACAAGAACTTTGCTTAAAGCAAACTTGTGAATGAATAAAAAAGGCGCCGATTGGCTAATGCCGATCAGTTAAGAAAA
>NZ_DEXU01000001.1:0-60742 GCF_002364295.1 Idiomarina sp. UBA3176 | reverse complement strand
AACCATTAAATCCGTATACCCATAAATTCGTGCTTCTGATCAGAGATGAAAAGCTATACTTGTTGCTTTGGTTAAAGTGAATTAGCTATTTATCAACATTTTTCCATGGGCCGAACGCTATAAAGTAAAGAAGAATGATATTTGCGATAGGGATAACAATCAGAAGACCCAATGGACCAGGGTAGCCAACTCGTTGGCAGATACGCCATGCGGGAACAATAAAAATAGCTCCCACAATCAGCATCCATAGAAAGCCCATACCTGCGAACATTTCGTGATTCATCATTATCTGCTCCTTATTTGACATGCGTTAAAATGACGTTAGACTGAAGTTTATTAAATTGCAAAAAGCAGGGTGCTCGTGCTAATTCGAATTCTGTTATTAATGACAGTGCTATTGGTGTCGATGTCGTTTTCGCAAACGGCAGATGCTCACGCATGTCATGGTAAAGGACAAATGCAGCACAGCATGATGCAAAAAGCAGACGTAAGCGACTGCGAACATGAGAAGCAAAAGCACAACTCGTGCTGTGCTGACATGACAATTCGGCATTGCTCCGGCGGCTCGGTTTTATTTGTCGGACAGTCTTCTTCGGTTAATGCTGCTGCAGTTAACCTCTCTGCCAAAGTCGATGCGCCCATCGACACCTCAATTCGTGCTAAACACGCGTCTAATTTATTCCGTCCCCCAATAATTACCGCTTAATAAGTTACTAGAAATTTAACACACGCTCGGCGTGTTTCCTTAAAACTTACTAATCGGTGAATAATTATGTCTATCAAACGCAATATCGCTGTTTTGGCGATGCTGTTTTCCGTGTCTGTATCTGCAACCGATGTAGAAGAGCAGCAACTAACCGTTCTAAAAGATCCCAACTGCGGTTGCTGTGAAAAGTGGTTACAAGCTTTACCCGATAGCTTTAGTGTGTCCGTACAACATCCGAACAACCTGACCCAACGAAAACGTGACTCCGGTATTAGTGCCGAGGTCCAATCCTGTCATACCGCTATTTCTAGTAATGGCTATGTCTTTGAGGGGCACGTTCCTCCTACATTGGTTTTTCATTATTTAGCGGGGAAAAAGTCAGCTAATGGCATTGGCTTAACTGTTCCTGGCATGCCTGTAGGTTCTGTTGGCATGGAGATGGGGACTCGGTTTCAGCCTTATACAGTCTATGAAATCAAAAAAGACGGCTCAGTGACACCCTATCAGCAGATAGCAAGTTTAGAAGAACAGCAAGCCCTCTCAAATGGAGGGCTTTAGATATGGGATTTGGCGGCATGAGTATGGTTCAGTTAGGAATTTTACTGGTTATCGTCATACTTCTTTTTGGTAGCAAAAAGCTACGAACCCTGGGCTCCGATATTGGTAGTGCGATAAAAGGGTTTAAATCATCGATTTCTGATGAACCGTCTGATAAGGAAAAGGACATTCAACGTCATCAAAATTTAACCTCAAAAGAGGAGCGTCATCATGAACAATGAGTTTAATAAAGGGCGTCGAAAGTTTATTAAATCTGCATTCACTGTGGCGTCTGCTTTAGCAATCGCCAAAGTAGCACCGACTTGGGCCGTCTCTCAGGGACGCAGTTTTAAAGATCAGATCCTGACAAACGATGAGATTGATCTCACCATTGCAAAGTCCCCACTGCTCGTGGGAAATAAGGTAGGAACACCGATAACCATCAATGGCCAAATGCCGGGTCCTTTAATCCGTTTAAAAGAAGGACAGCGAGCAAAGTTAAACGTGACTAACCGATTGTCGGAAGACACGTCAATTCACTGGCACGGAATTATATTGCCCGAGAACATGGATGGCGTGCCTGGCGTATCTTTCGAAGGTATAAAGCCAGGACGAACGTTTAAGTACCGCTACGATGTCGAGCAAAACGGAACTTATTGGTATCACAGCCACTCCGGTTTGCAGGAGCAACTTGGACACCTGGGACCGTTAGTGATTGAACCGAAAGACGGAGATATTGGTGCTGATAGAGAACATACCATTATTCTCAGCGACTGGACATTCGAAGATCCGGATACCGTTTTTCGTAATTTGAAAGTTGCGGAGGGGTACTATAACTATCAAAAACGTACAATATTTGAGACCTTCGAGGACGTGCGACAGCAAGGGTTAGAGAAAACCTGGAAACAACGAGAGATGTGGGGGCAAATGCGAATGAGCCCTCGTGATATTGCTGATGTGACGGGCAGTACTTATACCTACCTGATGAATGGTCGCGATTCGGCGATGAACTGGTCCGCATTGTTTAAGCCTGGCGAGAAAGTACGCCTTCGTATCATTAACGGCTCTGCGATGAGCTTTTTCGATGTGCGTATTCCGGGACTTGAAATGACGGTTGTGGCAGCGGATGGTCAACCTATTAAGCCGGTGCCAGTTGATGAATTCCGTATTGGTGTTGCTGAGACTTACGATGTCATAGTCGAGCCTAAGCAAAACAAGCCTTACACCATTTTTGCTGAGAGCTTTGATCGAAGTGGTTATGTCAGAGGAACATTAACGCCAGAACTTGGTCTTGAGGCTGAAGTACCTGAGCTACGGCAAGTTCCTGAGAGGGGTATGGCCGCTATGGGTATGGGAGCCATGGCGATGTCAGGTGATATGAATGGTAAAGAGATGAAGATGGGCGGGCATGGTAGCCACATGGATCATAAAATGGCTCATAAAACCAAACTTCCCGTAGAAAACATCAAAATTGAGCATCGTGAAGGAGGACATGGCGCCGCAGCTGCCATGATTGCAACGAATCCCACAAGTCGTCTTCATGAGCCTGGAATAGGGTTAGAAAATGTCGACCATAGAGTATTAGTTTACAGCGACTTGATTGGTGCTAAAGAGTGGCCCGATACACGTGAGCCTGAACGCCAAATCGAACTGCATTTAACCGGCAATATGGAGCGATACATGTGGTCGTTCGATGGAAAAAAATATACCGAAGTCGATGGCCCAGTCCAATTCCATCACGGTGAGCGTCTTAGACTTGTGATGGTTAACGACACCATGATGGACCATCCTATACATTTACATGGCATGTGGATGGAACTTGAAAATGGTCAGTACCCTCGTCCCCGGAAGCACACCATCAGCCTGAAACCGAGTGAAAAAGTGTCGTTATTGATAACGGCGGACGCTCCGGGTAGTTGGGCGTTCCATTGTCACCTGTTGTATCACATGAAAGCGGGTATGTTCCGTGTGGTCAATGTCGCATAAGGAGGACGATTATGTACGGTAAATCACTATTAATGGGTGCGGCGTTGTTGCCTGGTTTAGCAGTCGCTGGACATGCGAAAGAGGACTGGCCTGAACCCGTCAAAGAATATTACACCGGGCAAGTACTGTTCGATCGGTTGGAGTTAACGCGAACCAACGAGGAAGAGAACCTAGCTGTCTGGGACATGATGGCTTGGTATGGCGGTGACTATCACCGAGCTGTTTTCAAGAGTGAAGGGGAGAATGTTCAAGACGACGGCGAGCCCACTGACTTGGAAAGTGCTGAACTGCTGTATGGATATCTGGTGTCTCCGTTTTGGTCGTTTCAGGCCGGTGTTGGTACGCGAGGCACCTTATCGTCGGATGCGTCGATGGAAAACTATGCGGTCGTAAGTTTTATGGGGTTGGCGCCGTACTGGTTTGAAATGGATAATTCTTTGATGATGAACGAAGAAGGCGATGTTCAATTTGTTAGCGAAACCGAGTACGAGTGGCAGCTTACACAAACCTCGTACTTACAACCTCGCATTGAGTTAACAGCCAACCTGACAGATTCAGACAAATATGAACGGCAAAGTGGCTTGAGCAACTTGCGCGTGGGGTTGCGTTATCGTCACGAAATAAGTCGTGAATTTGCCCCTTACATTGGTGTTTATTGGAACGGCGCGTTAGGCAACACGGCAGACCAAATGAAACGCATGGGTGAAGATACCACAGAAACAGGCGTGGTCCTTGGGGCCAGAGTTTGGTTTTAATTGATAATAAGCAAAGAGGAAACAACATGAAAAACATACTTAAATTAGCCTTCGGTACCGCGTTATTTTTTAGTGCATGGGCCAGCGCCCACGTAGGCCTAACATCCAGTAGCCCGGAGGACGGTGCGACTTTGTCCGAGTCACCTACGGAAATTACGATGAATTTTTCCGGTGATGTTCGTCTGGCTAAAATTATGCTGCACTCAGATGACGGTAAAATGCATCCGCTGGACTTTTCGATGAGCATGACTCCCAAAGCAGCGTACGAAATTGCTGTTAAAAACAATTTGGCGTCAGGTGGTTATACGGTTTATTGGACGGCAATGGGTGGGGACAGTCATAAAATATCGGGTGATTTTAGCTTTGAGGTGAAATGATGACCCTTTGGAGTGTGGCCAGCGTTTTAACGTTGGCCTTTATATTCTGGCTTAACGCGGTGATTACTGCCTCGCCTTATATCGTTTATTTGTCCGGTTTAAAAAAGCAGTCTGAACGAAAGAATAGCGTTGTTGCGTTGCTTCTATTACTGGCAAGCCTTCTGTATTTTTTTCTGAAAGTCGGTAGTTTTGCTGCTGAAGGCTTTGTCGGAATGATTGACACGACCTACATGCAATTTATATGGACCGGCCCTGTTGGGTTGTTCATCCAACTTCAGGTAACCATTGCTGTTGCCTGGATTATTTATTCTATTGTTAAGGTAACAAGCATACAGTGGATGCTATATGTTGTGGCGGTTGGACTCATGGGATGGAGTTTTTTAAGTATCGGGCACGGCAGTGACGTCGTCTGGTGGGGAAAGCTAGCGCTTTTAATACATCTGTTAGTCGCCTGGGTCTGGTTTGGCAGTCTGAATTCACTGCGTAAGCTGGCAACCTCCGTATCACTTAATAAAGCGAAAATTATTATGGAGCGTTTTGGAGGGCATATGTCTGTAGCGGTTCCGATACTCCTGATTGCGGGTGTGGTTATGTATCGAAGTGCAACCGGACAATGGATACCAGAGCTGCCATTAACCTCATACGACACGGTATTGCTGGCGAAACTTGTGTTTGTAGCGTTGATTCTTCTTGTCGCCGCACGGCATAAGTTAACGTTGGTCCCCCAGTTAAATAGTGAGTCAGCTGCGAAGCGACTTAAACAATCGATAACGGCAGAAATGGTATTGGCTGTCACTATTTTTATCCTGGCCTCTGCGCTAAGCAGCGCGTTTTCTCCTGGTTAATGTAAGGAATAAGAAGAATGAAATTACTTGTGAGTGTTTTTATGGTTTCGGTAATGTTTATTTCAGCGCCCAGTAGTGCCGAAAAACTATCTGAGCCGACCGCTGTGCTTGATGCATTTCGAACTGCTTTGACTGAAGGTGACACGGAGGTCGTTAAAGACGTGCTTTCCGATGATGTGCTTATCTTTGAAGGTGGTGGCGTTGAACGGTCCCTGGCTGAATACAGTGCTCATCATCTTAAGTCAGATATCAAATTTAGCCAGGAGGTTCCTTCAAAACTGATTGAAAGAACACGATATGAAGTGGATAGCCTTGCTGTGATCACTTCTCGATATAGTATTTCCGGGGCGTACAACGGGCGTGAGATTGATTTAACGATGAATGAAACTGTAACCGTTTCACATACCCCGGAGTCTGGCTGGAAAATTATCCGGATTCACTGGTCCAACTAACGTCAACCACAGGAGCTGATTATGGCGGAACACGATCACGAACACGGACATCAGGATTATCAGAAAGGAAGCCTGAGTCTTTGGGGGGCGGTGTCGCTGGGGACTGGTGTCATGATTGGCGCTGGTATTTTTGCACTGACAGGACAAGTTGCTCAGCTAGCAAGAGAGTGGTTTGTACTGGCGTTTGTGTGCGGCGGTATCATTGCCGGTTTCAGCGCCTATTCGTATGTGAAACTGGCCAAAGCATACCCGTCAGCGGGGGGCATTGCGATGTTCCTCAGTAAAGCCTATGGGAAAGGAAGTGTGACGGCAATATTCGCACTCTTGATGTACTTTTCTATGGTGATTAATGAAAGTTTAGTCGCTCGGACATTTGCGTCCTACACCAGCCAGTTAATTTCTTTTGAAGCGCAGTGGCTTGTCCCGTTGTTGGCGGTTGGTTTGCTGGTCTTTGCGTTTTTTATCAATATTTTGAGTAATCAGTTTATTCAAACGTTCTCGTTTTTTATGGCCTTTGTTAAAGCTTTAGGATTGGTGATTTTAGCGGCTGGTGGTTTGTGGGCCTCAGGCATTCAGTTTGAATCGATATCGGCTATTCCGGAAGAAGCTTCGGGTGGCGGTATTTTAGCAGGGATTGCTTTAAGCATACTTGCGTATAAAGGGTTTACAACAATAACCAATAGTGGCGGTGAAATTGTTGAGCCTAAGAGAAATGTCGGGCGTGCCATTATTATTTCGTTGATTATCTGCGCATTAATATATGTTCTGGTCACTCTGGCGGTTGGCTCGAGCCTGTCCATAGATGAGATTGTGAAAGCGAAAGATTATGCGCTTGCTGAAGCGGCCAAACCCGTCTATGGCGAGACCGGACTTTGGGTGACGGTCGCTTTTGCAATTGTCGCAACGGTATCCGGTGTGATCGCCAGCGCGTTTGCCGTCTCAAGAATGTTGGCTATGTTGACCAATATGAAGCTTGTGCCACACAGTCATTTTGGGATGCCCGGTTCTATTCAAAAGCACACACTGGTTTACACCATTGTTATGGCTATGATCCTAGCCGCTTTTTTCGATTTGAGCCGAATCGCTTCGCTTGGTGCCATTTTTTATATCGTTATGGACATTGCGATCCACTGGGGGGTATTGCGACATCTTAGACAAAAAGTGAATGCCAATATTTACATACTTGTCAGCGCAATCACGCTAGATGTCATCGTTTTAGCCGCTTTTATATGGGTGAAATGGACAAGCGATCCGCTGGTTATTTGGGCGTCTCTTATCGGTATGGCATTGATTGCCGCTGGTGAGATTTTGTTTTTACGTAAAAAGCGTTAAAAAAAAGAGCGCATAGCGCTCTTTTTCTAGTTCACTGTAAAAAACATCCAGAGAGCCATAGCGACCATCATAAGGTTTTCAGTGAGCGAAATGAAGCCTAACGGCACATTACTCGAGCCACCGACACAGGCACATTTTAGCTCACGTTTGTCGACATAAACGGCTTTAAACACCGAGACAGAGCCCACGGTGCCGATAAATAACGCGATAGGGATGGAAATGACGTGAGCAAATTCCGCTGCCATTAACAGACCCGCCAAGCCTTCGGCGTAGGGGTAAATACGGCCATAAGGCACCCATTTTTTGGCGAGAAGATCGTAATTGAGAAACATGGTAGAGAATTTCTCTACGTCCTGGAGTTTGAGCAAGGCCAGAACCACCATAGAGAAACTGATGAACCACTCGATGGTTTGTACGGTAAATGCGCGACCAAAAGACAACCACGACGTGGCTACAGAGAGGAGTGCCGTCATAATAAATAATGCAATAACGGGTCGGTAACTGGTTGCGCCAGGGTCAGGAAGAGGTTTTCCAAGAAAGGTTCGAACCTCCTCGTACCCACCGATACGCTTATCACCAATAAACACTTGTGGAGTGGTATCGACGTCGTGCTTTTCTTTGAATTTGTCGGTTTCCTCTCGGCTCTCTAATAGATTGTCGTCCACATCGTAACCGTTAGCTTTAAGTAAGTGCCGGGTTTTTAAACCGAAAGGGCATTGGTGGTCAGGTGTCGACATTCTGTAAAGCGTGGCTTTTTGTGTTGATTGACTCATAGCGGAGTTCCCCTTTCTAAAAGTTATACTTTTTGTACGTATTAACGCTGGTGAAAGATTAACTTGTTTATCATTTTGGGTAAAAATGCATTTAAAGTGAAAATATATTTCAAATTTTTTAAAGTTGGACAACTTTTTTTGGTGGTTTTTCAATCATTCCTAAGAGCTGATTTTAAAAGAGTTATGATATTTAAGAGAGTGAAAAAGTTGAATATACAAGCTCTATAGATACTTCTATTAAAGGGTTTTGTATACAACTTTAATTATTTTTAACTTGACTAAAATTCTGAGGTTTCTATTCTGAGAGTTGTATAAACAACTTAGATGGCAGTACGAAGTCTAATCGGAAAGTAAAATAATTATAATCTAATCGAGGTGACAAAATGCAAAAGTTACTTAAGTCTGCTGTCGCTATAGGCGTATCTGCGGCACTCTTTAATACAACAACAGTCTGGGCACAGTCAGAACCTGATAATACTCAAGCCGAAGACGTTGAGAAAATCACGGTGACTGGTTCGCGAATTCAGCGAATAGAAGCAGAAAGTGCTGCTCCGGTTCAGGTTTTCACGGCGGAAGACATAGAAGTATCGGGAATGACCTCGGTAGAAATGATTTTACAGAGAATGTCAGCCTCCGCTGGTTTTGCTGGCAGCCAGAGTAATGCCTACTGGACAGGTAACGGCTATGGCACCGCTCAAGTTAACTTGCGTGGGCTGGGCATTAACCGAACGCTTGTACTGCTGAATGGTCGTCGTATTGTTAACGGTGGTACCGGCGCAAACAGCTCTGTTGACTTAAATATGATACCGGTTGAAATGATCCAGCGCATCGAGGTTCTTAAAGATGGCGCTTCAGCGATATATGGTGCGGACGCCGTTGCGGGCGTGGTGAATATTATCACCCGTAAAAGTTACGATGGCTTCACTATCGAAGGGCGCTTAGGATCGACAGATGATGGTGAAGGTCAAGATCGCAAAGTTAATATGATCTTTGGCGCCAGCAACGACAAAGGTCGCGTAATGGCGACATTAGGCTATCGTTCCTCAGACGAAGTTAATATGGCCGATCAAGCCGGTTGTGCTTTGGGTGAATTAACACCAGGCCAACTGGATTGCTTCGGAAGCTCAAGTACCATTGGGGGGAGAGCAACCATATTGACGGGTCCAAATGCTGGAGATCGTATTAACTTCAATCAAGATGCTGACGGTAATGGTGATTTCTATGAACCCTACAGCGCTGAGGAACATAACTTTGCATTTTTTCCTTATTTAAATTCGGTTAACCCAATTACAAACTGGAACTTCTCCGCTTTCGGGGATTATCAACTGTCTTCCGATGCGACGGTATTTGCTGAGGTTTTATACAGCAACCGGACCTCCGATCAATTAGCAACGCCGGGAACATTAAGAGGTATTGAGTTTGATGCCAGCCACCCAACAAACCCAACGGGCGAAACCATTCGGCTTGAAGGTCGTCGCTTATTAGAAGGTGGACCAAGAACGTTCTTCCAAGATGTTAATACGTTCAGAACGGTCGTCGGCATGAATGGTGTTATTGGCTCAGGTTGGAACTGGGAAGTTGCTTATAACTATGGCCGTAATACAGCCATTGACGGTATGACCAATATCGTCAATATGCAGCGTCTATCTGCGGGCTTAGACCCGAATACGTGTGGCTCCAACGGCATTCCCTGTATCGACTTATTGGGTTATGGGGATCTGTCTCAAGAGGCATTGGATTACATCATGTTTCGCACGACCGATAACGGGGGAAATGAACAACGCTCATTGACCGCAAACATTTCAGGCGACTTATTTGAAATGCCTGCTGGATGGGTGCCTGTCGCATTTGGTGTTGAACATCGTAAAGAGGAAGGTTGGCGAAATCCGGATTCATCAATTGTTGCTGGCATTATGAATACCAATCAGGCGGACCCGATAGAAGGGAGTTATACAGTTGATGAAGTTTACGCTGAAACTTCTTTACCGTTGCTGGCTGACTTACCATTGGTTCAGTCGTTGAATTTAGATTTAGCGTATCGTTACAGTGATTATGACACCTTTGGTAGTGATGGAAATTACAAAGCGAGCGTTCACTGGCGTGTATCGGATGCTTTGAAAGTGCGGGCTACTCAGTCAACTGCTTTTCGTATTCCGAACATACCTGAACTCTTCGGTGGTGTTGCTGAAGGAAATCTAACAACAACGGATCCGTGTGACGGATGGGATCAAGCCGGTGCTAACCCAACTGTGGCGGCAAATTGCCAAGCAGACGGCGTTCCTGCAGGGTATGAACAATTTGGTGCAACCGTACTGACCACTGTGGGTGGGAACCCCGATTTAAAACCGGAAGACGCGGATACTTTCACTGCTGGTTTTGTATGGGATATCGGCTCGGCGGACAATTTACAATTGACGGTTGATTACTACGATATTGATATTGAGAATGCTATCCAAACAATTCCCGGTTCGACGAAGCTGTCTGTCTGCTATAACTCAGAAAATCTATCACACCCATTTTGCAGTCCAGAGCATTTCACGAGAGACTCTTTAACTGGCGATATTGACTTTTTGTCTGCTCAACCTACCAATGCCGCAACTGAAAATGTGTCGGGTATTGATACCGCTTTGTTTTATAACACCGAGCTGCTGGGTTGGAAAAGTGATTTCAGTTGGAATGTTAGTTACTTAAATGAGTATACATTTGCGCCTTTTGTTGGTGCGGATGAAATTGAATATGCTGGGTACATTACCGGCGGCAGAGGAAGCTATACGCACTGGCGTTCAAATGCTTCGGGAACGTTTATGAAGCAGGACTGGCGTCTACATTACTCAGTTCAGTACATAGGGCCTGCCGATGACATTAATGCTGCTCCGGGAGATATTGGAGCCCGCGCACCCAGTGTTTTCTATCATAATGTGCAGGGAACTTATTTTGTAAATTCAAAACTGAGCGTGACTGGCGGGGTTAATAACCTTTTTGATAAAGAACCGCCTTATATTCAAAGTTGGACGGACGCCAATACTGACACCATGACGTATGACTTGTTAGGCCGTCAGTTATATCTGAAGGTACGTTACAGCTTTTAATGACCAAACTGGCTGTCGCTTTTCCCTGGGAGCGGCAGCCTTTTTTTATAAGACTTGAGGTAGAGTATGACTCAAAAGAAACGCTCCAGTAGCTGGCGAGTTTGGCACCGTTGGTTATCGTTGATTTTTGGCCTGCAAATGATTATTTGGACAGTCAGTGGCGCATACATGGTGTTCTTCGATTTGGATTATATTCATGGCGATCACTTAGTTCAGGGTATAAGCCAGCCAATACCGAAAGGTGCTGAAATATCAAGCTTAAATGAACTGTTGAGCCGTTATCCAGAAACACGAAGAACGTCGTTAAAAAGCGTATCGCTGAATCAGAAGTTACAGCCGGTGTATAAAGTAGAGAGTAACGAGGAAGCGTTTTTAGTTAATGCGGAGTCGCTGCAGCGTATTGATATAACCGAACAACACATTAAAGAGTTAGCGAATCAATATTACACGAAGGATCCCGACGCTATTGAATCGGTCGTTTATATGACTGATAACCCACCAACAGAAGTGAGTGGTGCTTTGTTACCGATTTGGCAGGTAAATTATGATGATTTCGGTAATACCAGTCTGTATTTATCTGAAACGACCGGGGAGCTTTTGGTAAAGCGACATACGTTTTGGCGGGGGTTTGATATCGCCTGGATGTTACACATAATGGACTACGACGAGCGTGTGGATATCGAGACCTGGTGGTTAAAGGGCTTTATTATCGGTACGTTTATTTTAATGATAACGGGCACTGTCCTGCTTTTTTATACGATTACGTTTAAGAGAAAATCGACTGGGGGTGCTCAATGATAAGGTTTATGCAATGGCTTCATCGTTGGGTGAGTTTGGTTTTAGTGATTCAAGTCGCTTTGTGGCTAGTGAGTGGGTTATTTTTTAGCTTAACCGGACACCACGGAATGTCAGGCCATCAATATATGGTCTCAAAAAACTCTGAACCCCCACTTAAAAAAATAGCGCCTCAAATCGATGTTACTGAAATGCATCAACGATTTCCCTCAGCTCACTCAATTGAGCTGGTCAGTGTTGCCGGGGTAAGTCAGTATCAGGTGTCTCTGCCAAGTGAGCGGTTGCGTTACTTCAACGCTGATACGGGGGAACGGTGGTCCACGGACCAAGCTTTGGCGACCCAATTAGCGCTGAATAGCTACAATGGACCGGGCCAGGTTGAAAGGGTTGAGAAAGTCACCGGGAGCGATGAAGTGAATGGCTGGAATGCCTCAGGATTCCGCATTGATATCGAAGATGATCTTAACACTCGAATATATATCGATGAAGCGTCATCTCAGGTTGTGGAACATCGTAATACACCATGGACAATCGCTGACTGGGCGTTTCGTTTGCACTTTATGGATTACACGGGCGGTCGAAGTTTTAATCACCTATTGATATGGAGTGCAGGGTTATTCGCTCTTTGGTTTTCATTATCCGGTTTAATTCTCTTAGGCCGAAATATTACTAACGGTGACTTTAATCCAAAACGTAAGAAAACGTGGCTAGAATATTTTCAGCAGAAAGGGCAACCAATTGCGAGTAATTGTGGCGGAGGCGGTACCTGTGGGTTATGTAAAGTGACACTGCAAGGCAGCAATATACCCAGCCCGAAAGCAGCTGATAAAGCGTTATTGAGCGCCAACGAATTAGAAGCAGGAACGCGCCTATCTTGTCAACACAGAACGTCATCCAATTATGACGTTAAGCTGCATAATGCCGGGGTCGATGATATTGCTTTAACACTTGATTCAAAGCGGCAACTCACTCCATCCATTATGGAGCTTACTTTTGTAAGTTCAGACCCCGTTAGTTATGAAGCCGGGCAATTTATGCAGTTCCGTATTCCACATATAAACGAAATATTGTCACGGCATTACTCGGTTGCTACGCGGCCTCACCCGACTCGGTTTGTATTTAACATAAGGCAGCTGCCATCGCCAAGCGAAGGGATTCCCCCAGGTATCGGTTCAAGCTACCTATGTAACCTGGAGGCTGGTGCGAGTGTCGATGCTGTAGGACCATTTGGTGACTTTCAGCTGACGAAACAAAATAATCACACGCAAGTCTTTATCGGAGGCGGCGCAGGTGTTGCACCGTTAAGAGCGTTAATACAAAGTGAATTAGCAGCAGATTCTCCTCGTCGTTGCATATTCTTTTACGGTGCTCGATATGAAAAGGAACTCTGTTATAGAAACGAGTTTGAAAGAGAAGAGGGGTTAACTTATATACCTGTTCTTTCTGAGAGCGCCAAGTCGGATGACTGGACTGGACCAACTGGTTTTGTGCACGAAACCGCAATGAAGCGGTTGGCCGGCAAAAACAAAGAAACATTAGATATTTACGTGTGTGGTCCTCCGCCGATGCTAGAAGCAACGTTAAAGTCTCTTGCTGACTTTGGTATTCCGCGAGAACGCATAAAGTTCGATGACTTTGGTATTTAGACTTTAAAATCGCCTAAGTTAGTCGTAAATCTGGGTGGTGATATAGCAGTCGTATCGCCACCTGGATTGACTACCTCGCTATGAGTACCTCTTTTAATTGATTGATCTTTATCAGCAAAAAGATATACACTTCAAGCATGTTTTTACAGCAGAACTTCGCATGTATCGTTTAATCATTGCTCTATTGCTATTGGCAGTAACAACAATGTCATTTTCACAAACTATCAGTACGGAAGAGGCATGTATGCACGATTCTACTGAGCAGGTTTGTGATCTTGCTGATTGCGAAGTGTCGCACTCTCTTACCGATAATTGTTGCTCTGATTCAATGATGCGACATTGTTACAGTCCGTCAATTACTGTCGTTTATTCTGAGCAATCGACTGTTCCGCCTGTTGATAAGCTGCTTTTTAATGCTACCTCATTCTTAGATACGAATATTAAAGAAAAACACTCACTCTCGCTTTTCCGCCCCCCAATCCACTCTTAAAAATACGGGATTTCTCGATCCTGGCGCGTCTATCGCTCAGGTAAAAGCACAGCTATAAGCTTTGGTTCGCTCATTGTTGTTACGACGCCGCTCGTCGTCCTCGTTACGCTCTGATTCATAGCTTGGTCTGTGTTGAATCTAAAAATTCACAGTTTTTGAGAGTAACAATATGAAACTTTTAAGAAGAATGGCTTATTTAGGTGTTCTGACTGCAGTAGTGCCAAATGTTGTTAGTGCACAAGAGCCACTTTTGAATTTGCAAGAAGCAGTGAGTATCGCTGTACAAGAAGATCCTTGGTTAACGGCAAGTAAGCAAACCCAAGAGGCATTCGCGAGTGAAGCAATAGCCTCTTCCAGTTTGCCTGACCCTAAAATATCACTCACGGCTGCCAGTTTCCCTGTTGACAGTTTTAGTTCAAGACAGGAAGGGATGACCCAGTTAGTCGTCGGTGTTTCACAAGCATTTCCCAGAGGAGACACATTATCGTTGTCTCGTAAGCAGAAAAACCAATTAGCTCAAAAACAACCGCTTTTGAGAGCGGATCGCATTGCTAAAGTCAAAACAACGGTCACTAAGTTGTGGTTAGATGTTTTTTTCTCTCAGCAAAGTATCCGCTTGATTGAATCGGATAGAGCGCTTTTTGAACAGTTAGTGTCAACCGCTAAGGCGAGTTATACCAGTACCGAGGGAAAAGCACGGCAGCAAGATGTTATTAGAGCCCAACTTGAACTTACACGCCTGGATGATCGGTTGACATCACTGCGACAAAAAGAGGAGCGACTTCAAAGCGAACTGTCGGAATGGATAGGTGTTATAGCGAAATCAACGTTACCGGATGACCTTCCGAGTCTTACGCTGAAGAAGACATTGCTATCACCTTCGACAATACCGGAACAAGCCTTGTACGAATTGATAAAAGAACACCCGGTTTTGCAAGCGACCGATCAAGACATTTTGGCGTCGGAGACGTCTGTCGAGCTCGCTCAGCAAGGTTATAAACCGCAATGGTCAGCCAATCTGAAATATGGCCATAGAAACGACGATCCAAGCGGCAATGACCGTGCCAACTTGTTGTCAGCCGGGGTTACGTTCGATGTCCCTTTATTTACTGATAACAAACAGGATAAGCAGGTACGTTCAGCAAAGTTTAAAACGGAAGCGAAAAAAACTGAGAAGTTATTGGTTGCCAGGCAGTTAATAGCCAATTTACGCAGTACGTTTTTACAACTCAACCGCTTGAATGAACGTGCTGCCCTATATCACGAAGAGCTACTTCCACAAATGTCCGCCCAGTCTGAAGCCGCATTGACAGCCTACAACAATGATGATGGCGACTTTGCGGAGGCGGTACGGTCACAGATTGCGGAAGTCAACGCAAAAATTGATGCATTAGCAATCGCTATCAACCGCCAAAAATTGATTGCCGAAGCAAACTACTTATTACTTTCGGGAGTGTAAAATGAAAACAGTCACCAAATCTCTTATAAGCTTAGCTGTAGGCTTTGCAGTTGGCGCTGGCGCTATTGGCTATTTAATGCAATCGACTGAAGTGTCTGATCGTTCATCGGGCAATGCAGAAAAAGAGCCGTTATATTGGGTGGCTCCGATGGATCCCAATTATCGCCGAGACAAGCCAGGAAAGTCTCCGATGGGGATGGATCTTATTCCGTTCTATGGCGATGATGCGGGAGAAAGTTCACCTGGTACGGTGAGAATTGATCCCGACGTTATTAACAACCTTGGGGTTACAACTGCAACCGTCACTTCCTCGAGACTCAACCTGGATATCGAAACGGTCGGTTATGTTCAGTTTGATGAGAACCGAGTGCTGACAGTAAGTCCCCGTGTTGAAGGCTGGATTGAAAAGCTTTTCGTAAAAGCGGTTGGTAACTCGGTTAAAGCAGGCGAGCCTTTATACAGTATTTACTCTCCTGAAATGGTTAATGCGCAAGAGGAGCTTGTATTGGCCTCGCAAAGAGGTAATCAGGTTCTAATCGATGCCGCTGAAGAACGCCTAAGAGCCCTGCAAGTCTCTGAATCTGAGATTAAGAAGTTAAAAAAGACTCATAAAATTCAGAAAACAATCACGGTAAAAGCAAAGCAGTCAGGGGTATTGGATAAACTGACTGTGCGTGAAGGTAGGTTTGTAAAGCCGAGTATGAATTTAATGACCATTGCCCAACTGGATAAAATATGGGTTATTGCAGAAGTCTTTGAGCGGCAATTGAACCAGGTTGAGGTAGGCAATGACGTTCAAATGAACCTCGAGTATGCCCCAGGTAAAGAGTGGCAAGGGAAGGTTGATTACGTCTATCCGTCACTTAACCCTAAAACTCGGACGGGACAAGTTCGAATTCACTTCGATAACCCAGATGGCTTTTTAAAACCGGGCATGTTTGCGAATCTTAACATTAATGCTGGTTTAGGCGACAAAAACTTAATCATCCCTAAAGAAGCGCTTATCCGAATGGGTGATTCGAACCGAGTTGTCCTGGCACTGGGTGATGGTAAATTTAAATCAGTTAATGTTGACGTTGGGCGGTTAGGTAGCTCGCGAGTTGAGATTTTATCGGGTCTTATGGCAGGTGATGACATAGTTACTTCAGCTCAGTTTTTGATTGATTCTGAATCCAGTAAATCTTCTGACTTTAAGCGCATGCAACATGACACTCATGCCGATAACGAGAGCCATGGCAGCATGTCAAGTGACGCAGCAGCCCAAGCTGTCTGGGTTGAAGCAACCGTTAAAAGTGTTATGCCTCAGCACTCGATGGTTACGCTGGAGCACGGTGAGATTTCTGAGTGGGACTGGCCTGCAATGACGATGGACTTCGATGTTGCGTCTGATGTTGAACTTTCTAAGCTTAGCACGGGTTTATCCTTGCATGCGGAGATAACGCAAGTCGGCGAGCAACGGTACCAGCTCACATCTATTCATATTCCTGAGCAAGAACAAGTGACAGAGCAGGAGCATAGCCATGATTAAGTCAGTCATTCGATGGTCAGTGAGCAACCGTTTTTTCGTTCTTCTAGCGACATTAATCCTCGTGGGTGTTGGTGCTTTTGCGGTCAAGAATACACCAGTAGATGCCCTGCCGGACTTGTCGGATGTCCAGGTGATTATTAAAACCAGCTATCCGGGTCAAGCGCCGCAAGTAGTAGAAGATCAAGTGACCTATCCATTAACGACAGCTATGTTGTCTGTGCCGGGAGCTAAAACCGTTCGTGGATATTCGTTTTTCGGCGACTCCTATGTGTATGTCATTTTTGACGAGGGTACGGACGCTTACTGGGCACGTTCGCGAGTGCTTGAATATTTATCTCAGGTTGCTCCCACATTGCCTTCTAATGCAAGACCACAATTAGGCCCTGATGCAACAGGGGTTGGTTGGGTGTATTTGTATGCCTTGGTTGATCGTACGGGAAATCACAATTTGGGTGAGTTACGCAGTATGCAGGACTGGTTTTTAAAGTATGAACTGCAAACGGTCGAAGGAGTTTCGGAAGTTGCTGCCCTGGGCGGGATGGTAAAGCAGTACCAGGTGAAAGTTGATCCGGAGAAGCTGCGCGCATTCGATATTCCCCTTGCTCACATACAAAATGCTATCCAGCGAGGCAATCAGGAAGTGGGGGCTTCGGTGGTTGAGATGGCGGAAGCTGAGTATATGGTTCGGGCTTCAGGCTATATTGATGGTGTGTCAGACTTAGAGAGTATTCCGCTTGGCGTTGATGAAAATGGCACGCCATTATTGCTTAAAGATGTTGCTGATGTGGGCGTGGGCCCCCAAATGAGGCGTGGTATAGCCGAATTCAACGGTGAAGGAGAAGCCGTCGGTGGTATTGTTGTAATGCGCTTCGGAGAGAATGCCCAAAAAACGATTGATGGCGTTAAACAAAAGTTGGAGGAATTAAAATCTGGGCTACCAGAGGGTGTCGATATAGTCACTGTCTATGACCGTTCGGGGCTTATCTCGGATGCCGTGGAAAGTCTCTGGAAAAGTTTAATCGAAGAACTCGCGATTGTCGCGTTTATCTGTGTCATATTTCTTTTTCATGTGCGCTCCTCGCTGGTTGCTGTTATCAGCTTACCTTTGGGTATTTTAACCGCGTTTATTGTTATGTATTGGCAGGGAATTAACGCGAACATTATGTCGCTTGGGGGGATCGCAATTGCTATTGGGGCTATGCTCGATGGCGCCATAGTCATGATTGAAAATATGCATAAGCATATGGAAAAAACGCCACTGACACCAGAGAACCGCTGGCGGGTGGTTGCGGCCTCTGCTTCAGAGGTAGGCCCTGCACTTTTCTTTAGCTTGCTCATTATTACCGTCAGCTTCATGCCGGTGTTCACCTTAGAAGCCCAGGAAGGACGGATGTTTTCTCCGCTTGCTTTCACGAAAACCTATGCAATGGCGGCCAGTGCAGCCTTAGCGGTTACCGTTATCCCTGTGTTGATGGGGTACTTTATTAGAGGAAAAGTAACACCTGAAGGGAAAAACCCGCTTAACCGGTTATTGATCGCTGGGTATAAACCGCTTTTAAAAGGCATTTTGAAATACCCAAAGACAGCAGTTGTGGGAGCGCTTGTTATCCTGGCCGTCGGTATCTGGCCGATTGACAAAATTGGTAGTGAATTTATTCCAGATTTGGATGAGGGCGATTTGATGTATATGCCAACTACCTATCCGGGGTTATCAATTGGTAAAGCAAGAGAGCTCTTACAGCAAACCGACAAGCTAATAAAAACAGTACCGGAAGTGAAGACGGTTTTTGGCAAAATTGGCCGAGCAGATACCGCCACCGACCCGGCACCCTTAACGATGATTGAAACCTTTATTCAACTGAAACCGAAAGATCAGTGGCGAGACGGTATGACCACTGAGAAGTTGAAAAGAGAACTGGATGCGCTTGTAAAGTTTCCGGGGCTGACAAATGCGTGGGTTTACCCCATTAAAACTCGCATCGATATGCTATCGACAGGTATCAAAACGCCGGTAGGTATAAAAGTTGCCGGAGCTGATCTTAATGAAATTCAGAAGATCGGCCAGCAGCTTGAAACAATACTTGAAGATGTCGATGGTACGGCTTCCGTTTATTCAGAGCGAGTGGCAGGTGGACGCTATGTCAAAGTTGACATAAAAAGGGAGCAGGCTGCACGTTATGGCTTGAACATTGAGGATGTTCAGCAGGTTGTTGCCACGGCTATTGGTGGAATGAATGTTTCAGAGACCATTGAAGGGCTTGAACGATACCCAATAAACTTGCGCTACCCTCAAGATTACCGTGATTCGCCGGAAGAATTAAAAAAGCTACCTTTAGTTACGCCAAATGGACAGCGCATTAGTTTGGCGGATGTAGCTGATGTCTACGTCGAACTCGGACCGCCGGCAATTAAAAGCGAAAACGCAAGGCTCAATGGCTGGACTTTTGTCGACATTGAGGGTGTTGATGTCGGCACTTATGTTGAAAAAGCAATGAAGGTCGTAGATCAAGAAATTGAGTTACCTGCAGGGTATTCAGTCACCTGGTCCGGGCAGTACGAATATATGGAAAGAGCCAAGGAAAAGTTAACTTACGTTATTCCGTTAACACTCGCGATTATTATCGTTCTTTTATATATGAACTTTCGAAATGCTACGGAAATCGCGATCATACTGGGGACCTTGCCTCTTGCGTTGGTCGGCTCAATTTGGCTGATGTATCTTTTAGATTATAACTTCTCAGTTGCGGTAGCGGTTGGCTTCATCGCGCTAGCGGGGGTTACCGTAGAAATAGGGATATTAATGCTGACTTACCTTAATCAGTCCTATAATGAATACGAACAAGGCCAGTTAGAGCAAGGTAAAGCTTTGACTAAAGACGGCATTTCTCGCGCTGTAATGGAAGGGGCTGGGCTTCGTGTTCGTCCCGTTATGATGACGGCGGTTTCTACAATCGCTGGTCTATTGCCTATCATGTTCAGTACAGGGACTGGCGCTGAAGTGGTTAGCAGAATAGCCGCCCCAATGGTTGGAGGAATGATAAGCGCTGTTATTCTGACCTTGCTAGTGTTACCCGCTGTTTACTACTTGTGGCGCGGGCAGAAGGTTAAGTGTGTATAAGACCGATTATTTTGGTTAAGAGCTGCGCATCATTGATTAAGATCAATGGTGTGCGCTAATAAGTATGCTAGGTTAAAATTTGGGATTGGGAGAACACATATGGTTCAAACAAAATTGTTAGTTGTGCTTATGCTGGGAATAGTGATTCAGCTATCCTTCCCAGCTGCTCCTGCCCATAATACTGCCTCCAGCGCAGAGCACGTAATCAACGTTAATCAGACGGATGTTGCAAACGAAAGAAAAAACAACATGCACTGTGATGGCGATGAACAATCTGCCAGTAAAACGTGCTGTTACTGTTTAACAGATTCTGCAGATACATGTTTAATGGATGCGGAGTGCAACTCTGCAAGCTCTCCTTTAGTCTTAATCCCATTCAATTTCCCCATAAAGTCAACTGGCTATTTGCAGTTCCCGCTGTCATATGAAGGAAACGTTAAGCAAATGTCTTTTGATATTTTTTATCCTCCGAAATAGCGCCTGCTAAATTTCAAGTAATACTTTTTTCGAAATTTAATCATGCCGTATGCGCCCCTAAGTTAAGGGACTTAAGGCGTGTAGGAGGATATATGAACCTATCTAAAATAACTGCTATTTTTGATCAATTGCGACAAGACGCAGTGGAAGAGGCTTTGGTCGGTTGTGGCGTTAGCGGCTTTACGTTGTTTCCCGTGCGAGGACGAGGTTACTACTTTGATAGTTATAACGATGATCACTTAGTTGATCACGTACAGCTCGAAGTTTATGTGAACAGTGATGACGCGCGCGACGTTGCGTTTTTGGTAGTTGAAGCGGCCCATACTGGGGTACCTAACGAGGGATTAGTCTCTATCTCGCCAATCGATGAATTGATTTGGGTTCACGACAAACGAGCAGCGACTGATAAAGAACTCTCGTTACAACGCTAATATCGCGCCAACATCGACCTGAAGTATATTAATAGTTTTAATAAATAGGACAGTACTGATGTCAACTAACGATCATAGAGCCGGAGTGCGTGAAATTAACTTAGTCAATCGCACGTTAAAGCTAAACACTGAGAGTGTGAAAGAAGTTCGCGAAGCGATTAACGAAATCGATCTCTTGGTTGGTCTTGATAGCGTTGCCTACGATTCTGAACATAACTTGTTATCGGTCGCTTATGATGCCTCTAAAGTCGATTTGAACGTGATAGAGGAAAAGCTCGGAAAGTTTGGTATTGAAATAAATAATGGCTGGTGGACTCATTTGAAAGAGGAATACTACAAATTTATTGATCAAAATATTAAGGATAATGCGGAGCATACACCGTGGAGTTGTCACAGAAGTCCGCCAGGTGCCAAGAACAAACGAAAGTAACGTTTAATTATAGGTAAGGAGTCAAAAATGCAAATAGAAACAATCAAAGATGTGTTGAGTTGGACAGTTGATTTCCACAAAAACCTAAAGGAGTGTGTCACTCACTGCTCTAAACAGAACCAAGATGAACGAGCTCGGATGATTCTAAACTACGTGTCGGGTCATGAAGCGAGCTTAGCGCGAATGGTCGACGGCTTCAGGAATACAGCAAACCGGAATGCATTAGACACTTGGTGTTATGACTATATTGGGAAACACCCCATCGTTGAGCATGGGCACTGCGATTCGCCTTTTAAAGAGTTAGATACCGATCACATTATGGAGAAGATTGTAAACCATCATGAGCAAGTCATAGAGCTTTATGAGCACTTATATTCCCGTGTTGATATTGACAGCGCAAAAGAGCTGTTAGAGACGGTAAAAGACGTTGAAGAAAATGAAATTAAACGAATGGTGCAAACTGCGAATCGATTTTCGGATATGTAGTGAGTGAAAATTTTATCGTTGGTACTTTGCGGGAAGTAGCCGTTGCTTGGCTGGTTTCCCGTAAATAAGGAGCACTGGTATGGGTGTAAAAACTGAAGACGTTCGTAGTAGTTCCATTGAGGAACTCATTATCGAGGGAGCCGGTTGCGCGAGTTGTGTTGGCAAAATCGAGAGTGCATTAAAGTCTGTATCCGGCGTGGAAAATGCAGAGATGAACTTTGCCCAGCGAACGGTCAGTGTGACTGGAACAGCAAATCCGAGCGCTTTAGTGAAAGCGGTAGAGAAGGCGGGGTATAGCGCTAAAGTAGCCACTTCTGAAAGTGAAGATGATGCGTTGGCAAAAAAAGAACAAGCCGACTGGGCTTACTATAAGCGATTGATGCGTGAAATGACCGTTGCGTTGTCGTTAGGTGTGCCGTTGATGATTTACAGCCTTTTCGTTGGCGAAATGCCGGTTACCACCACCACAGAACGTTTAGTATGGCTACTGGTGGGAATTTTGACCTTGGGCGTACTTTACTTTTCTGGTAAACACTTTTTCGTTGGTGCCTGGCAGTCCTTTAAAAACCATTCAGCGAATATGGACACGTTGATTGCACTTGGTACGGGAACCGCTTGGCTTTATTCCATGGTTGTTGTGTTAGTTCCGCATCTGGTTCCAGAGATGGCGCGTCATGTTTACTTCGAAGCATCCGCTATGATTATTGGATTGATCAATTTGGGGCTGGCACTTGAACTGAAGGCTCGGGGGCGTACGTCCGAAGCCATAAAGCGCCTTATTGGCTTACAAGCTAAAACAGCTCGTGTCGTCCGTGATGATAAACAGTTGGATATCCCTATTGAAGAGGTGCTCAAAGATGATGTGGTGCGTGTTCGCCCCGGTGAAAAGATTCCTGTGGATGGTGAGGTAACTGAAGGACACACGGCCATTGATGAGTCCATGTTAACAGGGGAGCCAATGCCTGTGGAAAAGGCGGTCGGAGATACTGTTGCAGCAGGGACGATAAATAAGAGCGGCTCCATTTTGTTCAAAGCGAGACGTGTAGGAAAGGACACTGCTCTTGCTCAAATTATTAACATGGTGAAACGTGCTCAAAACTCCAAACCTCCGATAGGTCGTCTGGCTGACGTCATCTCCGCCTACTTTGTCCCCGTCGTTATGATTATTGCTGTTACTAGCGCATTGTTTTGGCTCAATTTTGGCCCAGATCCCGCGTTAGCTTTCGCAGTTGTATCGGCTACTACTGTGCTGATTATCGCCTGTCCCTGTGCATTAGGTCTTGCTACCCCTATGTCGGTGATGGTGGGTGTGGGGAAAGCTGCTGAAGCGGGTGTGCTTATTCGTAATGGTGAAGCGCTACAAACTGCGTCAAAGATATCGGCTATGATTCTGGATAAAACAGGCACGATTACTCTGGGCTCGCCTAAGGTCACTGATGTGTTAGTGGCGCGTGAGTATGACGAGCAGACGGTATTACGCCTTGCTGCGACGCTTGAATCAGGCTCTGAACATCCTTTGGCACAGGCGATAGTTGAGTCAGCTATGGAAAAAGGTATTGAAACAGGAAAAGTTTCTAATTTTAGCGCCATTGCGGGTCATGGTGTACAGGCAAAAGTAGAAGGTAAAACACTTCTTTTTGGTAATGAAAAATTGATGCGTGAGCGTAATATCGACTTGGGTAATTTTGTCGAAAAAGCTCAAGTTCTGGCTACCGAAGCTAAGACGCCTATGTACTTAACTGTCGATAACCAGCTGGCCGCAATCATCGCTGTAGCCGACCCTATAAAAGAAGACTCTATCGCTGCCATTAAACGTTTGAAGGACAATGGCATGCGGGTAGTGATGCTGACTGGCGATAATCGCGCAACTGCAAAAGCTGTTGCTAAAAAAGCCGGTATTGAAGAGTTTTTTGCTGAGGTTTTACCGGAAGAAAAGTCGGAAAAAGTTCAGGAACTTCAAATGGAAGGCGAAATCGTTGGCATGACAGGCGACGGTATCAACGACGCGCCAGCGTTGGCTATTGCCAATGTGGGGTTTGCTATTGGTACGGGCACGGACGTCGCTATTGAAAGTGCTGATATTACATTGATGCGTGGCTCGTTGCACGGGCTTGCCGATGCGGTCGCGGTAAGCAAGGCCACACTACGCAACATTAAGCAAAACTTATTTGGTGCTTTTATTTACAACGTGGCAGGTATTCCTTTTGCCGCAGGCGTTCTGTATCCGTTCTTCGGAGTGCTATTGAGTCCGGTTATTGCCGGTGCAGCAATGGCTTTTTCGTCGCTTACGGTAGTGAGTAACGCTAATCGGTTACGCTTTTTTAAAGCCAAGAAACATTAATGCATCTTTTAACTGTGGCGTATTCAGGAGAATAAACATGTTATTTATTAATATTGCTGGTATCGCTTTGATAGCACTGATCGTCTGGTGGTTTTGGCTTTATAAACCTGCGGAGAGACAGGTGGAAGAAGGGGTGCTTGTCATTACCGTTGAAAACGGTACTTACTCGCCATCGCGAATAAAAATATCAAAAGGCAAGCCGACGGAGCTTAAGTTCCTGCGGAAAGATCAGTCCCCTTGCTCTGAAACTTTGCTTATTCCTGAACTGGAAATCAGTGAAACGTTGCCTTCTAACAAATTAAAGCCAATTCAAATACCAGCACTGGAAACTGGAGAGTACGACTTTCATTGCCAGATGCAAATGTACCGGGGAAAGATAGTTGTCGGTTAAATGGCTTAAAACGTCCAGGTTACAATACGAACTTTAAAAGTTTTTCGTTAGCTTTGATGAAATTCAATTTCATCGAAGAAATTGAAGAATTCGGTGATGAATATCACCGTTATATGGAGTCTACGCCAGCGTGGGTTCCACGATTTAACTATAGTGAAATAACGTCAAATTAATGAGACCAATACAATTTGGTCGTAATCAAGAGGGTAATAAAATGAAAAAAGTACTTTCAGCTTTAACGATCACAGCCTTAATGGCCTCACCTGTATTTGCTGACGCACAGCATAAACATGGTGATGATCAAAAAGGTTCAATGAGTGGAATGATGCACCATGAAAAAATGACATCAATGCATGAGCACATGCAGGAAATGCGCGACGCTATGAAAAAAATAAAAAGCGAATCTGACCCCAAGAAGCGTAAAGAACTCATGCAAAAACATATGGAGTCAATGCAGAAGGGAATGCAAATGATGAACCATGGGATGGATAAGGGCATGAATAAGGGAGAACATAAAAAGGGAGATCAAGCAGAGTCAACGGGCAAAGAGCATATGATGAAAAAAATGAAAATGATGGAGCATCGAATGGATATGATGCAAAAGATGATGGAGCAAATGATGGAACACCAAAGTGAGGAAAAGAAGCAGGGTAGTTAGGCGATATAAGGCATGTGCCTAAGCTTAAGTGCGGCTATTTATAGGAATAAATAGCCGCGTTTTTGATTTGCAATATTTTTAAGGAAAAAATGATGCAAATAAATTTGGCTCGGCCGCGGAGACTAGTTGGCTATTTAAGCGCTTTACGATTTCTTTTTAACGGTATTTTCAAGGCCTTCATTAAGGGAGGCCATTAAAGGACAATAAACAGCGCCCTGTTGGGCGCTGCATTGCTGAACCAGACCACTCAAAGCGCGTTCAATATGTTGTAAATGCGATAGTTTTTGCCTAACGCTAACGAGTTTTTGCTCTCCTAGCTCTCTAGCTTCATCACAATGAACGCCATCCTGCAGTTTTAATAGCTCTGCGATTTCATCCAGGCTAAAACCAAGCCATTGAGACGTGCGAATAAAGTGAAGTCGTTGTAACGCATGACTGTCGTAATGGCGAATCCCTCCGTACGGCTTCTCGGGCTCTGCCATTAACGCTCTTCGCTGATAATAACGAATTGTCTCGACATTTACGCCAGCGGCGGCGGCCAGCGTACCAATTGTCATCAGCTCTTGTTTTTCTGACATAACGGTTGACTCTGTACCTAGATACGGCTCTAAGGTTAGCATAAATCAATACACTTACGCAGGAGGTTATTGTTATGCCAAACTCTAAATCTGGACGAGGTTCTCTTATTGCGGGCGGCGTTGCAGCGTTATTGGCTTCAGCGTGTTGTTTGGGACCGCTGTTGTTACTCTCTCTCGGAGTGTCCGGTGCATGGATTGGAACCCTGACAGCACTTGAGCCATATCGTCCGGCATTCATTGCCATTGCACTGATTGCTTTGTTCTTCGCCTGGCGCCGGATATACCGTCCTGTTGGTAATTGCGGGCCAGACGATATTTGCGCAAGGCCAAAAGTGCGTGCGGGTTATAAAGTGACGTTCTGGCTGGTTGCAGTGCTTATATTAACCGCGATGTTATACCCCTATGTTGTACCTTTCTTTTATTAAGAGGCAATACACGATGAAAAAATTAATGACCACAACCTTATTGTTCTTATTGTTTAGCTTACCCACTTTAGCAGCTAAGCAAACCGTCACGTTATCGGTTCCCGGAATGACGTGTGTGACCTGTCCTATTACGGTGAAAGCGGCACTGAGACAGGTCGAAGGAGTTAACGCCGTCGACGTTCGTTATGAAGAGCGGGACGCAACGGTGACGTTCGACGATGCGAAAACCTCCGTTGAGGCGTTGACTCAAGCAACCACTGATGCGGGTTATCCATCCACATTGAAAAAAGCCTCGGTGACACAGGAGTAAGGTTTATGAGTGATAACAATCTGCATATTGCAGTGATTGGTAGCGGTGGCGCAGCCATGGCTGCCGCCTTGAAAGCGACTGAACACGGTGCCCGGGTGACACTAATTGAGCGTGGTACTATCGGCGGAACCTGTGTCAACATTGGCTGTGTTCCTTCTAAAATCATGATCCGGGCGGCTCACATTGCACACCTTCGCCGGGAAAGTCCGTTCGATGACGGCCTAAGCGCCCAGACACCGGAGGTGAACCGGCCGGCGCTATTGACTCAGCAGCAAGCACGGGTGGAGGAGCTGCGCGAGTCCAAGTACCAGAGTATTCTCAGCGACAATACCGCTATTACCGTTCTCAAAGGCGAGGCGCGGTTCGTTAGCGAGCGCACGCTGGCGGTTGCGCTCAGCGACGGTAACGAGCAAACCGTGACATTTGACCGGGCTTTCATCGGTACCGGCGCCCGACCGGCAATACCGGCTTTTCCCGGTTTGTCCGATACGCCTTACTTAACTTCAACAAGCGCGCTAGAGTTAACACATATCCCGGAGCGTCTTGCTGTTATCGGTGGTTCGGTGGTCGCACTCGAGCTTGCTCAGGCATTTAGTCGTCTTGGTAGTGACGTAACGGTTTTAGCACGCAGTCGGCTGTTATCGCAAAACGACGCGGATATCGGTGAAACCATCAATGCTGCTTTTCTCCGGGAAGGTATCAATGTGCTTGAAAATACTGAAGCGAGTCAGGTTGTGTATGATGGGCAAACATATACTCTGCAAACCAATCAAGGCGTACTACACGCTGATCAGCTTCTGGTGGCTACGGGGCGTACTCCGAATACTGAAATGTTGAATCTAGAGGCGCTTGGCGTTGACACTGAGCGCGGTGCGATAACGGTTGATAGCGGTATGCAAACCACTTGCTCAGACATATATGCGGCAGGCGACTGCACCAGTCAACCTCAGTTTGTTTACGTGGCTGCCGCGGGGGGCAATCGAGCGGCTATTAATATGACGGGCGGCGATGCCAGGCTTGATCTTAGTACCATGCCCGAGGTTATTTTTACCGACCCGCAAATTGCGACTGTTGGTCTTTCTGAGGCAGGCGCTGAAGCCCAGGGGTATGATGCCGATAGCCGCACACTGAATCTGGATAACGTGCCGCGAGCACTGGTCAATTTCGATACATTGGGGTTCATTAAAATCATCGCCGAGCGCAATAGCGGGCAACTGTTGGGTGTTCAGTGTGTGGCCGGAGAAGCGGGAGAACTGATTCAAACCGCAGCGATGGCACTTAGGGCTAAAATGACCGTTGATGAAGTTGCTGATGGGCTTTTCCCATACCTGACAATGGTGGAGGGTTTGAAACTCTGTGCCCAAACGTTCAGCAAAGATGTGGAACAACTGTCTTGTTGCGCGGGTTAAGTGTCATGGTCACTGCTCTGCATCTTGACCGCCGAGAATGCCCATTAGTTCTATTTTGCTATCATTAACCCGAAGGTAAATACTATCAACACCAAAAACACTTGCGGTAACCTCTACGAATATGATCGATGGTAGGATAGTTTGGTGGGTTGCTAGCTATTTTTTCGAATGGCTCAAATAAACGATAAAATAGTTGCCGCCTGCCGTTCGCCAAACGTTAAGTAACCATAATTATAAATGCGGTTTGAATTCTTTCAGCATTTCTTCTGGAGATTGATCAGTAAATCCGTTTGCTTCCGCTGACTTGAGTTTTTCATTAATTGCTTTAGCACGGCGAATGAGATCGCTAACTAATTCGTTTTTGCTATTGTATTCACCGAACTCTTGCACGTGATGACAAAGCCAAAGACCACTTTGCTCGGTTAATGTAATACTTTGTCACGTGTTATATAGCGTGTTACTAAGGTTTTATCCGCAACACCCGGATATATTGGTTTTCTCGCCAGCTTTTACGGCTATAGCGTCTTTAATTATGCGAATAGCGGATCGCAAGACAATAATCGCTATAACGGTTGCAATGACTAAGTCAGGCCAAGCCATATTGAGTTGTGCCACTAACAAGGCCGAGACAATAACGCCGACGTTCATGATCATGTCATTGCGTGAACAGATCCAGCTGGCGCGGATGTTAATATCACCGTTTCGTGAGCTGTATAAAAGTGAAAAGCAAGCTACGTTTACAACGAGCGCCAGACCAGCAACCCATAACATCATATTGGCATTAGGGTCACTGCCAAATGCTAAGCGTTGAAACACATCGGCTAATACCAGTAACGCCAATAAGGTTTGCAGCGTGCCATTAAAAATGGCCGCATTGGCTTTATATTTAATGGCTTTGCCAACTGCATGCAAACTGACGGCATAGACCAACGTATCGGCGAGCATATCTAGCGAATCGGCGATAAGCCCACTGGAATCGGCTAACCAACCGGCAATGAACTCAACGAAAAACATAACGCCATTAAGGACTAATACAGTCCACAACAACCGTCGCTGCGCTTTATCGATATGGGCTTGCACATTACTACCAGACGAACTGCCGCAGCAAGATGACATGTCACTTCCCTTAAGTTAATTAATCGTTGCCGTATTTTATCAGACGTGGCGATGAGTTTCTTTGCTGGTTTTCGAGTCTACTGGTCAAAAAGAACTGAGTAGCACTTTTTCGTCAAAGTAATAGAAGGAAGCTGAATGAGTAATCATGAACACGGAAATCAAGATTATCGCAAAAACAGCTTAAGCCTTTGGGGATCTGCATCGCTGGGTATTGGCGTGATGACGGAATCTAAAAAGCAGGACTGAGCTTGAGTAAGCTCAGTCTTGCTTCGTGGAGGACGACAATATAAACGCAGGATTTATTCAGCTTTCACCGGTTCTCGTCGAAACTTGCTTACCAACAAGTAAAGCGCGGGCAGAACGACCAGCGTCAGCAATGTCGAAGACACAATTCCACCAATAACAACGGTTGCTAGTGGTCTTTGAACTTCGGCGCCAGTGCCCGTATTAAAAGCCATAGGCACGAAACCAAGACTTGCAACAAGAGCTGTCATTAGCACAGGTCTTAAGCGTTGACTTGCCCCATCAAACACTGCTTGGGCTATAGACTTCCCAGTGTCTTTTAGCTGTTGAATAAAGGATAACATAACGACTCCATTCAATACTGCAACACCAGAAAGCGCAATAAATCCGACCGCTGCTGAGATGGATAGCGGCATATCTCGCAACATCAGTGCAACAATGCCACCGGTCAGTGCCAAGGGCACTCCAGTAAAAATAATAAGCGCATTACTCAATGAATTAAAGGCGCTATACAGCAACCCTAAAATGAGCAACAACGCCAACGGCACGACAATACTGAGTCGCTGCGATGCCGACTCCAACTGCTCAAAGGTTCCACCATACTCAACCCAATATCCGGCAGGTAATGGAAGCTCAGATGCCACTTGTTGACGTATATCAGCCACAAAAGAGCCCAAATCACGGTCAACCACGTTTGCGCTAACAATCACATTCCGCTTACCGCTCTCGCGATTTATTTGATTGGGGCCAGTTCGTAGCTCAACGTCCGCAATTTCGCCTAATGGAACATATTGTAGCTCGGGGTTTTGCGCTTGTGGAACGGCGACGGGCAAGCGTCTCAAAGCACTCAGATCTTGTCGCCAGTTGCCGTCTAAGCGCAGCATCAACCTAAAGCGCTTGTCACCTTCATAAATGGTTCCAGCTTCAAGCCCGCCGACGGCGCTTTGTACGGCGCGTTGCACATCAGTAACCGTTAAGCCCAGCAGCGCTAAGTGATCACGTTGAGGGGTTACTGAAAGAGTTGGCAGTCCGGTCATCTGCTCGGCGCGAACGTCCGCGGCGCCATCAATACCACTAATGATTTCCACTGCAGCATCGCCGAGCTGTTTTAATTCATCTAAATCATCGCCATAAAACCGCACCGCAAGATCAGCACGAACACCGGCAATTAACTCATTAAAACGCATCTCGATTGGCTGAGTAAATTCATATTTATTGCCCGGAATAGCTTCTACGGTTTCCCGCAGTTCTGCGACAAATTCATCCTTTGTCTTTGTCGGATCAGGCCATTTATCACGAGGTTTCATAATAATAAAGGTATCGGCAACACTGGGTGGCATTGGGTCAGTGGCAACATCGGGCGTACCAATTTTAGAGAAAATTCGCCGTACTTCGCCAAACTTAGCGATTTCTGCCTCTAGCTGCAGCTGCATATCTACCGATTGTTGCAGGCCAGTTCCCGGAATTCGCAAAGCATGCAATGCGATATCCCCTTCATCTAGCTGCGGCAGAAACTCGCTTCCCATGCGCGATGCTTGATAGGCACTGCCAGCAAACAATGTGACGCCAATAACAATCACCACTACCGGACGTTTAATTGAAAAGTTTAACGCCGGCTCATATAGCTTGCGGGCGCCACGCATAATGCGGTTTTCACCATGCTTCACTTTTCCGGTGACGAACAATGCAATAGCAGCAGGCACAAAGGTCATGGAGAAGATCAAGGCACCCAGCAATGCAAATATAACGGTAAACGCCATCGGGTGGAACATCTTCCCTTCAACACCGCTGAGCGCGAAAATAGGTAGATAAACCAGCATGATGATCAAAACGCCAAATACGGCTGGGTTAAAAACTTCACGGGTACTCTCAAAAACTTCCTGTACGCGCTCTTTGGTTGAAAGTAGTCGTCCTAGGCGTTGTTGCGCAAGCCCTAATCGCCTTAACGCGTTCTCTACAACAATGACTGCGCCGTCGACAATGATACCAAAGTCAATCGCACCTAAGCTCATTAAATTACCGGAGACACGGTTAGCGGTCATACCTGTTAGCGCAAAAAGCATGCTAAGCGGAATCACCAACGCCGTGATAAGTGCTGCGCGTACATTCCCTAACAATAGGAACAATACAACAATAACCAGAACTGCGCCTTCAAACAGGTTTTTCTCGACGGTAGCAATGGTTTTCTCAACCAAAGATGTTCGATCATAAACTGCCTCAGCGGTTACGCCGTCAGGCAAACTGTTTTGTACTTCTTCAAGACGCGCAGCAACATCTTGCGCGACAATGCGACTGTTTTCACCAATCAACATCATGGCCGTGCCAAGCACAACCTCATCGCCATCAGAGGTTGCGGCACCAGTGCGTAGTTCTTTACCGAATTTCACCTCAGCCACATCGCGTATCCGAACCGGCGCATCATCTCGTTTGGTGACGACAACATTGGCAATATCATCGAGTGTCTCAAGCTGTCCAGGTGAGCGCACCAGCCATTGTTCGCCGTTGCGCTCGATATAGCCGGCACCTGCATTACTGTTATTCAGTTGCAGTGCTTTGAACACGTCTTCCATCGTTACTTTGTAGGCCAGCATCTTGCCGGGCTTCGGAGCAACCTGATATTCCCGTTCATAGCCGCCGACAGTGTTTATTTCCGTCACGCCCGGAACTTTTACCAACTGCGGTCGAATAACCCAGTCCTGCAAGGTTCGAAGGGACTCTGCGTTATAAGGATTCCCATCGGCGTCACGCGCATCAGGTTTAGCCCGAACAATGTAGGTGAAGATTTCGCCCAACCCACTAGCGATAGGGCCCAACGCGGGTTCGACCTCACCAGGTAATTCACCACGAACCGATTGTAAGCGCTCGCTGATTTGTTGCCGGGCCCAATAAATGTCAGTCCCTTCTTCAAAAACAACGGTCACTTGGGAAAGCCCATAGCGAGAAATAGAGCGGGTATAATCTAAATTTGGCACGCCCGCCATGGCGTTCTCAACTGAATAGGTAATGCGCTGCTCTGTTTCCAATGGCGAGAAACCGGGCGCTTCCGTGTTAATTTGCACTTGCACATTGGTAATATCTGGCACGGCGTCGACGGGGAGTTTAGTCGCACTGTAAATTCCCACTCCTGCAATAAGCAAAGTTGCAGCAATCACAAGCCAGCGCCGATTGACCGCAAATCGGATTAATAAATCAATCATAAGATTCTCTCCTAGTGGTCGTGGCTGGCGCCATCTTTTAATACATCGGCTTTTAGTAGGTAACTGTTGCCGTAGACATAAGGCGTGTCATGTTTTAACCCACCTAAAACCTCGACATAATCGTTGTCCTCCTTACCCAATTCCACCATGCGGACTTCAAAGGTATTCCCGTACTGAGCAAAGACTACGGGCATATCTCGGAAGGTTTGCAGAGCATCTTTTTTTACAGCTAGAGCGACTTCTTTTTCGTCTGTCACGACATCAGCCTGAACATGCATGCCTGGACGCCAGTGACCTTGCGAATTATCAATTAATACGCGGGCCCGAGCAATGTGACCACCAGTCATGACGGGAGCGATATAGACAATTTCCCCCGTGACACGCTCATGTTGATGAAGGTCGAATACTTCGGCTTGCTGACCGACAGCAAGCTTTTCTATATTTTCTGGAAATGCCGACAGCTCGATCCAAACCTTCGATAAATCAACGATTTCGAAAAGTATTTGCTCAGCCGCAACTTCTCCCGAATTTGCAAGTCTTTCGGTAATTACTCCATCGATAGGGCTTACTAGTTGATAAGCTGCGCCACTGGAAGCATTGGTTACTACAGCAAGCGTTTGGCCTTTACTTACCTTATCGCCAATATTTGCATTCATTGCTGAAATTTCACCGCGATAGGTTGCAGTCACATGAATCTGACGGTCATTAACAGGCGCGACCACACCAAACAAACGTTCTTTAAAGCGCAATGTTTGTGCTTGCGCTCGCTCTATCTGAATATTCGCTTTTTCGATAATTCTATCGGATAAAACAGCGCGCCCTTCAAAGGCTTCATAATGCCACTTACCATTGTCATTGCTCGCTGCAGCTTCAACCGAAACCTCATAAGAGTGAGGCTCTGTCACCACTTCATTGCTCACTAAATAGTCACCGTCTGTCGTGAAGGTTAACTTGTCGTTTTGGTTGCCTAGCCGGTGTAAAGTTACTTCTAAGTCAACGTTGCTGGGATCAATTCGCTCATTGTCGTAATAAGCGTAGACACGCATTTCCGGTGGCATACCGGACTCGTAAATGGTGATTTCCACAGAAAAATCACCATTGGTTAGAAGTTTTCCACCGTTGGGGCCGGTTCGCTCCGTTTCATCGTGTTGATGATCATCTTGAGCTGCCGCAAAAGAGGGACTCATTACGAAAAAAAATAAGCCTAAACTTATGATCATTGTATTTATAAATTTCATCGTGATACTTCCAAAAGTGGTTGGCCGGTAAGACGTTCAAGCTCAATAGAGTCTTGGTAAATTGCTGAACGGCGTTTAATTTGTTCATACTCGGTTTTTGCAAGCTCGTTTTGCGCGTCAAGTACTTGCAGGAGGGTTTGATTGCCGCGCTGATAACCGCTGAGCGTTTCTTCGGCTAACTGGTTCGCAAGTGGTAATAAAGCTTGTCTGATATTTTCAAGGTAGCCTTGATTCGTCTGCATTCGTATCAGTAAAGCCCGACCATAACTGCGAATTTGCTCACGAATAATGCGTTGTTGGTCTAGTAGCATTTCGCGTTCCGCTGAATGAGCCTCAATCCGACCCTGATTAGGGTTGTTTAGCTGTAGCGGCATCGATAGCTTAAAGACAAGACTGGTATCATCAAACTCATTGTTGTAGCGAGCACCGACGCCAAAGGTCAGATCTGCCGTTGCATCGGCGATGGTTGCCTGTGAGCGAGCATTAACCAGGCGCTCCTCATCAATTAACCGCAAAAACTCGGGAGCTTGATTTGCAGCTTGTTCAACCTGTGCCTGAGAAGGCAGCGGTAAACTGTCATTCATTTCCCCCTGTACTGCTGAAAAATTCGAGGTACTTGCCCACATTGCTGCTAATCGGACTTTTGCTTCGTTAATACGGCCCTCTAAGTCTTGTTCTTTTGTTTGAGCGCGTCGAACCTCTAAACGGATTCGGGTCGCCTCTGAGGACGGAATTGCGCCTGCATCGATACGCTCTTCAGCGATTTCCAAGGTATCGTGAAGCCGCGCTTGTTGCTGCTTGTTCCAGGCAAACAATCGCTGCAACTCAATAACGCGATAAAATCTGCTGGCAGTCTCGGCAAGCACCTCAACTTTACTGTATTCAAATTCAGCCGTGATTTTCTTTTCTGCGGCTGAGGCATATTTTATCCGTTGATTACGCTTATCACCCATTTCAATTAACTGACTGAAAGACAGCGTTGCTTCAGCAGCACTTAAATCTTTATTACGCCCTGTACCAGCAACATTTTCTAATTCCAGGCCCATAGTAGGGTTAGGCTTCAAAGACGCTTGTAAACGTCCAGCGGCAGCCATGCGCTGCTGATAAGGGTATTTTTTTAAGTCGGAATTACCTTGCAAAGCTTTGCTTAAAGCTTCACGTAACGTTAACTCAGTAGCGAGTGCTGTAGGCTGAATTACAATTAAGCCCACAATAACTGCACTCACGAAATATCGTAAGTTCATGATCATCTCCACAAAATAAAAAGGTGGTTTGTCTATTAGTTTTGACTGCGAAGATTAATCGTTGGGTGGGGGAACCGGGGGTTGTTGTTGTTGGCTTTCAAAACATAGAATGCGAGAGTCTATAGCTTGTTCGGGAGTAAGCCCCCTGGTTTGAACAGAGTCATAACTAGTAATGCAACTTACATGTGCATGGAATTGATGATCGTGGTCTGGCTCTGCATCTTCAGTTGCTGGCTGCCCATGAGAATGACTGTCAACATTGTAATGATAACTGTGATGTGAATTATCTGCATGATCAGCAGCGACTGCACAGGAAAAAAGACTGTGCAACAGCATAATAAGCACTAAAGACCAGGCAAATCGACGCAAAAAGTTTTACTCAATAAAGCATTACAAGACTTAGTGGAGAGTACCAGATAAATCCGAATTAAAACAATACAAAAATTTTAATTTGTAAATTCAGTGAGCTTATCACAGGTGATCCTGTGTCGATTTTCGATGACCATATAATGCTGCTTCTTTATGTGCGAATTCGGGATGTTCAAACTCCAACGTCGAATGCGTAATATTGAATCGCTCGCTGAGTACTGTTTTTATTTCTGCCTTTATGGACTCAATGCGACCCCAGCCTTTTTCGGTGAGTACGACGTGGGTGTCCAATGCTGAAGTATTCTCTTGCATCTGCCAAAGGTGGATATGATGCACGTCGTCTATTCCGTTGATATCGCGCAAGGCTTCAATGACCAACTCTCCATCTAATTCTGGCGGGCAACCCAGCATTAGCGTCCGGATTGGTTTGCCAATTTCAGTAAAAGAAAGGTAGAGAATATACACTGCGATACCGATTGTGATTGCGGCATCTACCCAATGGGCGTCGTAAAGAATGATCAGCGTACCGGAAATAACGACAGCTACCGAAGCCAACGCATCTGAGAGGTTGTGCAGGAATAAGGCTCGAATATTTACACTGCCTTTTTGTATCGAATAAGTGAGAAAGGCGGTTAAGGCATCTATTATCAGTGCTATACCGGCGATAATAACTACAGTCCATCCAGCTACATCTGGTGGATCGATGAGTCTCATCCCCCCTTCATAAATTAAGTAAAGTCCGATAACGATGAGCGTGGTGTAATTAATCAACGCAGCAACCACTTCTATTCTTTCATAGCCGAACGTCATGCGAGAGTCTGCGGGACGGCGTGCGATTTTACGCGCGGTGAATGCAATAATTAATGCCGCCATATCTGAGAAATTATGCAGCGCATCTGCAATGAGTGCTAAGCTGCCAGAAAGGATGCCACCGATAATTTGCGCTATGGTTAAAAGGCCGTTAGCCCATATAGCGATGCCGACACGACGGTCACCACTTTTAAAGTCTAAATGAGCATGACCGTCATCTGATTTATGATTATGTGCCATGAAAAATCCTTATTTAAGTACGAGGGACAAACACAGTTGTCCCTCTTATTAATAACAAGTTAACTAACGACTTAAGTCCTTAATTTTTTGTTTTGAAAACCAAGGATAAAGCACCGGCAAAACAACCAACGTCAAAAAGGTTGCGGATACCAGACCACCCACAATAACCGTTGCGAGAGGCCGTTGAATTTCAGCGCCCGCACCGGTTGCGAATAACATGGGTATAAGACCCAGCGCTGAAGTAATAGCCGTCATCAATACCGGGCGCAGTCGCGACCACGCGCCATCAAACACGGCATCGTTCAGTCGATGACCATCCGTTAGGCGCTGGTTTATGCTTTCAACTAACACCACACCGTTAAGTACGGCGACACCAAATAAGGTGATAAAGCCGACAGCACTTGGCACGGACAAATACTGGCCTGAGACAAACAGCGCGACAATTCCCCCAATAATGGCCAGTGGGACATTAACCAAAATCAACATCGCCTGACCCAGGGTTCCGAACGCAAAGTAAAGCAGTAACGCAATTAACGCCAAGGATATCGGCACCACAATGGATAGACGCTGTTGAGCTCGTTGCTGGCTCTCAAACTGGCCACCGATATCGACTGAATAACCGGTGGGTAACTCGACATTGTCATCAATTGTCTGACGAATATCGGCAACAACGCTGCCCATGTCACGACCTTGAACGTTGGATTGAATAACCACCCGGCGCTGTACGTCATCACGACGAATTTGTGGAGGGCCGGATTCAATCGAAACGTTAGCCACTTCACCCAGTGTTACCCAGGCACCCGATGGAGCTTGTAACCGAAGTGAACGTATTGACTCAGGGGTATCACGAAACGATTCAGCTAAACGTACGTAGATGTCGTAACGCTCATTTCCCCGAATGATTTGCCCGGCACTGGCCCCGCCAAGGCCATTATCGACCACGCTGAGCACATCCGTTACGTTCAGGCCATAGCGGGATAACTGACGTCGCTTAGGCGATACAACCAGCTGCGCCTCCCCTTTTATTTGCTCCATGGCAACAGCAACGGCGCCATCCACCTGTTTTACTGCGCTCTCTATCTCCTGTCCTTTTGCGGCAAGCGTATCGAGTTCAGGGCCAAACAACTTTATGGCAAGTTGCGATTTAACACCGGACAAGAGTTCATCAACCCGTGTTGCGATAGGCTGCGAGAAGTTGAATAGCAACCCCGGATGCTCATCCAGTTTCGCCTCCATTTTCTCCTGCAACGCATAGCGATCAGATGCAGTTGTCCATTCTGACTGCGGCTTAAGTCCTACGTAAATTTCAATGTTACTAATAGGCTCAGGGTCACCACCGATTTCGGCCCGACCAATGCGACTTAGCGCGTATGTGGTTTCCGGAAACGACATTAAGATTTTCTCCAGTTTTGGGGCAACTTCTAACGCTGTTTCCAGGTTTGATGACGGAGCCAGAGTTACACGAATATTAATTGTGCCTTCCTCAAGCTCGGGAGCAAACTCAGTACCGAGTCGCGGTACCAGAAGTAATGCTCCAACGAACAAAACTGCAGCGACACTGACGATCAATTTTTTGCTGTGTAGTGCCCATGACAGCAGTCTTTTATAACCGGCATCCAGCGGTTTCAGTAGTTTATTCTCGCGGGGGCGAATGCCTTTACTGAAAAAGTAACTAGCAAGCGCTGGCACCACCATAAGGGCAACGAATACGGCTGAAACAATGGCCAACATAATGCTTATCGCCATAGGCTCAAACAGCTTAGCCTCAACGCCCTGAAAGCTAAATAGCGGCATAAATACGACTAAAATGATCATGGCAGCGAAAAAGACGGGTCGTGCGACCTCATTTGCGGCTTCTTTTACGCGCAGTTTAACGCCATGACTGTCTAGCTTCGCAGCTTGCGGATCGGGGTCGTGATATTCGGTTCGCTGATTGGCCTCTTCGTGGTGCTCGATATCCGGTCGGCTCAAGTGTTTAAAGATGTTTTCAACCATCACCACCGAGCCGTCGACCAGCATACCGATAGCGACAGCGATACCTCCTAACGACATGAGGTTTGCTGACATTCCCATTGCAGACATCACCATCAGGGCGATAGCAATGGAAACGGGTATGGATAACAGCACTAAGAAGGTGGCTCTCATATTGAGCAGAAATAATGCTAATACCGCAATAATGAAGACAAAGGCAATTAGCAGCGAATAGGCGACAGTCGACACGGCCTTCTGAATTAAGTCGGCTTGGTCGTAGTAAGGCTCAAAAGTCACCCCTTCAGGCAATGCCTGTTGAATAAGCGGAATGCGCTTTTTGATGCCATCTATAGTTGCTTTGGTATTCGAGCCCATGCGCTTGAGTACAATGCCGGATACTACTTCGCCGAGCTGGTTGACTTCGCCATCCACTTTTCGTGACATGGATACTGCACCCTGACGGATTTCGCTACCAATTTCCACAGCGGCCACCTGACCGAGCGTGACAGAGACACCATCAACCGTTTTTAACGGAATTTGGCGAAGCTGTTGCAGTCCTTCTTTGCCACTGTCGAGCCAGCCGGTACCACGAATTACTAGCTGCTCTTGTCCGCGCGGCATATACCAGCCACCGACGTTGCCATTATTTTTTTCTACGGCAGCCATCACGTCTTGTTGCGATAAGCCGTAGGAAAGCAATTTAGCGGGATTAATATTAACCTGATATTGTTTAACTTCGCCGCCAAATGAAAGCACTTCTGTAATACCCTCAACGGGCATGAGCAGCAGTTTAACAACATAATCGTTTAGGCTTCGAAGCTCCATACTACTGACACCCGAGCCGGGCTCAGCCAGTAACAGGTATTGATAAACCTGCCCCAGCCCCGAAGAGTTAGGCCCCATTTCCGGGGTGCCGACACCGTCGGGTATCAGCTCTTTTGCGGCTTGTAATCGCTCAAAAACCAGTTGCCGGGCAAAGTAAATGTCGACACTTTCTTCAAATACGACTGTAATACCTGACAGGCCGGTTTTTGATATCGACCGAACTTCTTTTACGTCGGGCAGCGCGTACATGACCGACTCAATCGGGTAGGTAATAAGCTGCTCGACTTCCGTTGCCGCCAACCCCGGTGCCTCGGTGTTAACGGTAACCTGCACGTTAGTGACATCCGGGAAGGCATCAAGATTGAGCTTCGGAATGACAAAAAACGACGCAATACTAATGCTGAATAATACCAATACCAATAACAGGCGATTGGCGACAGCAAACTGAATAATACGCTGAAACATACGACCTCCTGTTAGTGGTTATGCGGGTCAAAACCGCCTTTGGCGATTTGTGAGCGAACGAAAAAGGCACCACTTTCAACGTAGCGAACGCCTTCATCAACGCCGGTTATAACTTTCCATTCGCCTTGCTCATCGACTATTTCAACCTTTTTGGGCTCGAACTTGCCGGGCTCGTGCTCAATAAAAATCTGCCAGTCTCCGTCGGGGGCACGCAGTAGTGCCGAGTTTTTAACCGCCAGCACCGGGTGCTCCGATGTCACCGAAAAATAGACATCCGCAAATAAGCCGGGATGCAGTTGGTCTTTTTCATTTTTGACAGCAAGGCGAACCGTGCGTGTTCGGGTTTTATTGTCAATGGTGTGGCCCTCCTGGATGACTTTTGCGTTAAAGCTTTGTCCATCGACTTCCACTGTGACCAGGTCACCAAAGTTTACATTGAGGTCGGCAGTACCGGATAAACGGGCATTGACCCACAGTGTTTCCTCTTGCAGGACTTCAACCAATTCATTACCGGCATTGACTTGCTGTCCTTGCCTAAAATCATCGCTGACAACGATACCGCTAATATCAGCGGTGAGCTGATACTGGCCAATGGGGTAATCGGATGCGGCCAGGCGTTTTATATCGTTACCAGACATGCCGAAAGCTTGAAGCGTTGCTTTGGCCGACGAAAAGTCATTACGAGCTTCTACATAACGTTTTTCGCCAACTGTCGTTTGTCCCAGGGACTGAACTCTTTGCCATTCATTTAAGGACACCAGATATTGGCTTTGTGCTTCGGCCATCCTGGCACTAAATAAGGTTGCCAGCGGCTGAATTTTTTCAACGTGATCGCCAATACTGACGAAGCGCTTTAACACCGTGGAATCGATGCGGGGGCTGACTACATAGCTATTAAAATCGTTGGCGACAACTTCTCCGGGTGCATAAACCGGATAATCAACAATCTGTTTTTTTAGCGTCGCTGTTGTAATATTGGCCATCGTTAGCTGGTTCTGAGACAGCTCTACACCCGAGCCTTTTTCTTGTTCGCTCTCTTGATGGCCGCTTTCCTGCTGATGACTCGCTGACTCTTTGTTTTCTTCGTGGCCATGCTCATCCTGAGCTATAACAGGAAAGCTCAATGCCAACACAATTGCCGCGTATAATGGTTTAACTGACATAATTTTCTCTCTAATCTGCTCGTGGTTTTATTGATTGCTCAACGGTTGTAACTCAAGGGTTTCACTGAGTTTTCCGGAGCGATAAAGCCATTCAATGGCGGCAAGCCGGTATTGAGTTTGTAATCCAATACCCGCGAACTGGCTATCGAGCTGCTGTTGCATAGCTGTCAGATAGTCAGTGGTGGATAAATCACCGGCTAGCCAGGATTGCTCAATAAGCTGCATGGATTCGGCCTGTCGGGCCTGGAAATTCTGCTGCCAGCTTTGCCATTGATTTTTCACGAATCGATAGTTGTTTAGTGATGACTCAAGCGATGCTTCCCACTGCCGTTTTAACGCAATAACACGTTTTTCCTCGGCAAGCGCTTCACGACTGGCGGCCTGAACGGCATTGCTGTAATTATTTCGCAGTTGCAGCGGAATACTGAATGTCAGGCCAACCACATTCTCATTATCGCTTTCACCGGCCTCAACTCCCACCGTTGGATTAGCCGTGGTTAATGAGCGTTTCCAGTCGATATTGGCACGTTTTAACTGCCACTTCAGGTAAGCCGCTTTAATGGCCGGATGTTGCTGCCAGCGCGCGGTTAAGTCCGGCGTGAATTGGAACATATCCTCGCTAAGCGACAATTCGTTTGCCGGAGCTCCGGGTAGTAGAGCATTGAGTTTAGCCTGAGTAGACTGTAACTGCTGATAAGCCGAAGCAGTTTGCTGTAACTGACGGCTTAAGGCAAGTAAGGTCAATTGTTCATCAATAGCGCTTAAATCACCCGCTTTACGCCTTTCACTGACGAGCTTTATGGCTTGTTGCACAAACTGCTCTTGCTGCTGTGCTAAGTCATAACGACGTTTCGCATCAAACCATTGAACATAGGCATTGAGCAACGTTTTGGCATGCTCACTCGCTGACTGGCGGTAAACACTCATTGCCAGCGCCGTCATGGCATCGCTCTGACTGGCACGAGCTTCGTTGCCGGTGCTCCAGTCAATGGTCTGACTGAGGCCAACAGCGTAATTGTTGATATCGCCTTCGCGATCTAGTCTTGAAGACAAGGTTGGGTTATACAAAGGCTGGTTTAACTGCTGCCCTTGCTGTATGAGTGCTTCAGCTTGCTCTTCAGCCGCCTGCACACTCGGGTGCTGTTGTACGGTTTGTTGCCAGCGCTCGGGTAACTGTTGAGCGTTAACATAACTTGTGCTGAGCACGAGACTGACAGCAACAAACACACGTTTGCCGCGTATCGATAACGGACGCATAGAGAGACTCCTCGGTCATTTTACTGCGTTAATAATTCAAGTTGATTCGCTGTGTTGCAGCGTTTAAAGCAGTTATGAGGAGATTGGAGGCCTAAACAAAGGTAAAGATAAAGGGTTAGAATAAATTTCAATATAACCAGAGCGAGACGTTTTGAAACGCGGGAGCGCCATGGTTTTTTCTGATTTCATTGCATAAAGATGGAACGAACCGTGGCAGTGACAACAATGATGACAATCAAAACTGATATCGCCATTAATAGGAAGCTCTTGTTTATCAATCTGAGATTCGTCGTGCTCAAAGCTAAGGTGCTGTTCGGAGGAAGACTGGTGAGACTGGTGCACGTCTGCTACTGCCTGACTGATTTGAGTCAGAACCGCAAACAAAACAACTATGATAAAACCCAATCTGAACATTACAGCCCTTGGTTTGTGAACCTTTTAAACAGTAACGTAATTAATATGGGTTTACAAGAATCTACTTGAGTTCCCAATGTTGGAGGCTGAGCAAAGTTTGTGAATTCTTAGGTTGATTGGTAATATAACCCATCTTTGGGGAGTAGCCTGTTTCCATAGTTGGAAGCGTTCGTGTCAACATAATTGGCTACATGCCATGGTGCGAACACCTCTCGGTTGGCGAGACCATCGATATATCCATGCTGACGGTCGGGCGTGTGGGTGTATCGTGGACTCAGAATGCCCGGCCGGAGATAACTCAATGAACCTAATTGCTCTTCTTTTACTTGCTTTTTCTATGTCAACGGATGCTTTTGCTGCGGCCGTCGGTAAAGGGGCAAGTCTTAACCGTCCTCGTTTTTTCGAAGCACTAAGAATGGGCGTGATTTTCGGGACGATTGAAGCAATAACCCCTGTTATTGGTTGGTCGGTAAATCAGCAGCCTCTTATGTTGAAGTCTGGGATCATTGGGTAGCCTTCTTTTTATTGCTGCCCCTTGGTTTGCATATGGTTTATGAAGGTTTTAGACCCGGCGGAGAAGAGGTAGACAAACCCTCCAGACAATCGTTTTTTAAAGTTTCTCTTACGGCGTTAGGTACCAGCATTGATGCCATGGCAGTTCCTGGCCTTTATTGATGTGAATATTTGGCTTGCCGCGGGGCTTATCGGTTTAGCTACAACCCTTATGGTTACTTTGGGAGTGATGTTAGGGCGCTTTGTTGGAGCGGTAATAAGTCATTGGGCAGAAATGTTCGGCGGGATTACTTTAATCGGAGTGGGTTTTTGGATCTTGTTAAGCCACATATAAGAGAAGAGTTTATTAGGATAACGCTATAATTTCACTGTCTAATCTGAATTTGGTAGCTCTATCTGCACTTCAAACCCAGATGGCTGGATATTGTTAAATGATAGCTTGCCATGGTGCAACTGTATTATTTTCGAGGTGATGGACAGTCCCAGACCTGAGCCGGCGATATTAGTGTGTTCGCGGAATCGATAAAAACGCTCTCCCATTTGTTCAATTATTTCGGCGGGCACACCGCTGCCTTGATCTCTTATCTTGATAATAATGCTTGCCGATGTATCAACAGCTTCTATTTGTATAGTGGAGTCTGCCGATGAAAATTTCATGGCGTTGGATAAAAGGTTGGTCAATGCGCTTATTATTAAAGTTTCATTGCATGCTATCTTGGTCGTGGGAACGTCGACTTGCCATTGGTAATTCCCGACCCTGTTTGTGGGAAGACTGTTGATGGCTGCAGAAACAAGCGTTTTGAGTTCAATGTCGGAGAAGTCAGTAGACTTGTCCAAACTATCCAGTCGATTTAAACGCAAAAGTTGATTAACTAAATGCGACATGCGCTCTACGGCACTAAAAATGGCTTTTCCAGACTGTTTGGAATCCTCCAGCGATTTAGCGTGAATAATATTTTCCGCGTGTACTTGAATTGCACTTAACGGTGTCCGCAACTCATGTGACGCATCAGCAATAAAGCGCTTTTCCCGCTCTGAAAACATCTTAATTTGATGTAATAGTTTATTAATTGCCTGCTTTATCGGGATCAACTCTTTGGGCAGGTCTGACTCAATTGGTGACAGATTATTTAAAGCTCTGGCCCTCAAATGCGTGGCGAATCGGTTAACAGGTTTCAGTACGAGATAAACAATGAATAGTATGATTAGGCTGATCGGTACCCACATCAGTAGTAACGGGTACAGTTGTTCTGTAGCCAGATAACCACTGAGCTCACTGCGTACATCCTGCCGTTGAAAGGTACGCACCCAAATGCCTCTAGATTTCGAGAAATAACTAAAGATAAACCATGTTTGCGCGTCATTTTCTAACGTATGGTAGCCGGGCTTTAAATTCTTCAGCGGCAGTATTTGCAATTGATTAGTTAAGGCCAGCAATTTACCTTCAGAGTTGTATATGTGATAGCCGATTTTAGACTCGTACTTGTGGCCACTAGGGCCTCTTTCATTAGCGGACTCTTCTTCACCGGTGTCATAGTAGTTTGATATTGGGATTCTTTGGGGTGCTGGTTGAGTTTCCGGAGACGGTGTATAAAACGCAGCCAGCGACTTTGCGGTTTGTGCAAGTTGCGCATCAAAAACTTCATCTAACTCGTGCAGAATATCCCGATAGCTAGCCCAGGCTGTGATCGCTAATACCGCAATTACAGCTAAGTTAATGCCAATAACCAATGAGCGGCGAAGCGACCAGAGTTTCATGATGACTGGTCTTTTAACAGATAGCCTAAACCCCTGATGGTGGTTATCAGGCCAGGGTTCAGTTTTTTGCGTAAATGGTGGATATGGACCTCTAGCGAATTGCTTTCGTTATCACCACCCCAACCATAACATGCGGTTTCTAATTGTTCTTTACTCACTATTTTTCCGGCATGCAACGCGAGTTGTTTTAGTAATATCCATTCTAGCCGGGTTAAATTAATGGTTTTGCTCCGGAAACGACATTGTTGTGATGCGATATCAACGCTCAGGTCACCGCAAGTTATAATATCATTGAGTTGGTGATTTGCTTTTCGCACCTGAACCCGAACACGGGCTTCTAACTCACGTAATTCAAACGGCTTTACCACGTAATCATTGGCACCTTCATTTAGTGCCAGCACCTTCGTATCAATGTCATCCCAGGCGGTGAGTACGACAATAGGGATTTGTTGGCCTGCCTTTCTCAGTTTTTTTATCAGGGATATGGCATTGCCATCAGGCAGGCCAAGATCAAAAATTGCCAGTTCGAATTGGTCAGTTTTAAGGGCACTTTCCGCTTGCGATAGATTCATAGCAAGTTCGACCATATAACCCATACGATTCAGTCCCTTAATGATACCTTCAGACAAGGCTTTGTCATCTTCAAGGAGTAGTAGACGCATTTACGTATCTCTCGTTAAACTGGGTTAAATCAAGGCTTGCATTATAAAGTGACGTTTCTACATTAAAGTAACCCAATACAGTATGCGAGAAATTATCGTGACTAATATTGGCATCTGTATTATTTCCCGTCATTTCAAATGTCCCTGAAGGCCAAACTATCCAAGGAATATGTCGTTGTTCCTTGGGGGCTAACCAATTGGGTAAACCATGCAGGTAGATACCGTTATCCCCCAGGGACTCACCGTGGTCGGATACATACATCATACTGCTGTCCAGCTCTTTGTGGCTTCTCAATAACCTAACAGCCTGACTGACGAGCCGATCAGTTATCAATAAACTGTTGTCGTATGCATTAATAATTTCGCTTTTTGTGCAGTTTGTTAATTCCTCGCTTTTGCACTCCGGTAAAAAACGTTTGAGTTTTTCTGGGGAGCGTTTGTAATATGCTGGCCCATGGCTGCCCATTTGGTGGAGTACAATAATTGAATCCTGAGTTATGTTTTGTAACCAGGAGCTCAATTCATCAAGCATCTCAAAGTCGTAGCAGTCCGTTTCTCCACACCGATTTTCATTCATTACAGTGGTATTAATACGGTTACATACGTCTTTGCACCCGGAGTTGTTTTCAATCCAGGTCGCATTGATACCGGCATTTTCCAAAACATCTAATACATTACTCGAATTTCTGGCGGCGTTGGAATAAATATCAGCCGTTAAAAAACTGAACATACAGGGAACAGAGACAGCCGTAGCTGTTCCGCATGAGATGGCATCTTTGTAGCTCAAGAGTTGTTCTGAAGTTGCCAGTTGCGAAAGCATGGGTGTTGTCGGACGCTCATAACCATTCAGTGAAAAGTGATCGGCACGTGCCGTTTCTCCCAGTATGACAACCATGATCCTTGGCTTTGCCGACGTTTTAGTTTGCACCGCGTCCTGCCCCAAAGCGTTAAAATGAGCCGGTTTTTCTAATTTTTGTCTTATGACTGAAACACTAGCCGAGATGACGTTGAATGGGACGATCCGATATTTTACATCCCGATGGTTACGAAATAAGGAGGCAAAATCATCATAACTTGTATAAGCAATACCGACGGCTAGAAAGCAGAAGCAGGCTGCTGTAACAAGACTTTGCTTCATCTGTGTGAGTGTTCTTGCTTTGGGGATTTTTATGTACACCAGCAATAACGAAGGGATGATACCCAGTGCTATTAACGTGATAAAAAAACTGGTAGAAAGCTGATCTCCCGCCTCTGCTGGATCGGTTTCCATGGTGTTGATGAGCATGTCGGAGTCAATAACAATACCGTATTGCAGCATATAAAATGAGGCCGGCGCCGCCACAATAATTAGAATAATTGCCAGTGGCTTGAATGCATTAATGAACCGGCTTAAAGCCAGCACAAAGGCATAAAAACAGAGTGTGAATGCCATTAACTTAAACTGAGTGAATGGCTGGACACCATAAGTTTCCAAAGCGCCCAACAAGGCAGCTGAGTAGGCAAAGGTTAGCCAAGTTGCAACAACTATTAACAGTACTGAAAAATTAAGGGTTAGTCGTTTCATGCTGCTCACCTATATGAAAAATGAATAACGCGATGCTCCAGCAGATAAAGGCTGTGGTGATATCGTCGACGAAGAAATGGGCGCCTCGCAGTTGTTGTGCAAAGCCGAGGATGAAGCCAACAAGAGATGAGAAAACGGCAGATACCTTAGCGAGGCCTGGCCGGGTTTTACACCAAAAAAAATACAGCCCGATCCACGCAAAGCCGATACTCGAGTGCCCCGACGGAAAACATCGTCCAGAGCTAAAGGAGCTGTCATTTAACGACCATAAACTGAAGTAAGGTTTGGTCCCGCCGTATACACGCAGATCCCAGGGGCAGTCCATCCCCAGAGTGGCTTTAAGGTAATTAACCAAGCCAAAAGACAGTAAAATGGATAAGAGCAGTAGCACATAGCGGCGCCGCTGAGCGATATTTCTCCCTGAAACAAACTGAACCAGGGTTAAGGCTAATAGTGAAATGACAGCGATGAGATTGAGGTTGCGTACACCTTCATGAAGAATGGTTTCAGTAATGAAGTGGTGTTTAAGTGACCACTGCGCCCCTTCTAGCCGATAGAGCTCATTGGCAACTAAGAACTTGAGATCAAATAATTCTGCTGTTGTTAACACCGCAATAAAAATCACCAGAGTAAACAGCCAACGTTGGCTGATAGTTGTCACCTTCAAAGCCGGCATAAGAGTGCTGCCCAAACGATGATGAACTGAAGGATGGCAAGAAATACAGCGGCCGACGCGATATCTTTCGCTCGCGCGCTAAGCTCATGAAAGTCTGCGCCGATGCGGTCAACTACAGCTTCTACAGCGGAATTAAGCAACTCAGTAATGAGTAAGCCGGACAGAGACAAAAACATTAACAATCGCTCTGTTAACTCCAGCGGTGCCAGCACTAAAATAGGCGTTAATAAAATGACCAGTACCACTTCTTGCCGAAACGCGGCTTCAAAAAGCCATGCAGCCTTTAGCCCTTTTATGGAATACCGCGTTGCATGAAGTATTCGGATTATTCCTGTTTTTCCCGGTTTCATGATGAGTCCTGTCACGATAAAAAGTGCATCCTAAACGACCAATATTAAGTTCAGCTTAAGGTTCTCCCTTTACTATCCATCGCATCACTACAGCTACAAATGGATTGGATTGTTAATGCGGAATGTTTTTCTAAAAAAAAGGGCGCGGTCTTTAGCGCACTATCACACGCTGATTGTAGGGTTTGGGCTTGGCTTAATCATTTTGAGTGTCAGCCGTCTGTTGCTGTTTATCTGGCAGTTTGATCGCGTAACGGAGGCCGGGAATATTGACTATCTGATGGTGATGGGATTGAGAGCTGACGTTATTCAAATGGGATATCTGACACTGCCATTATTGTTATTGGCGCCGTTATTTCTAAACCGCTGGGGTTTGGGGTTATGGCAAAAAATTCAGAGCATCTGGCTGATTGCCGCTATTACCTATATTGCGTTTATGGAGATATCAACACCAGCCTTTATTATGCAATACGATTTGCGACCTAACCGCTTGTTCATTGAATATTTAGAATACCCCAAAGAAGTGTTTAGTATGCTCTGGGCCGGTTTTAAACCCTGGTTATTTTTAAGCGGTGTGGTTGTGATTGGCTGTTTATATGGATTAACTAAAATAGCGAAGCGCTTGAATAAACCAGCGCCCGTTGATAACAATCACATTGTCAGTTCTTTGATTGTCTGGCCGTTGTTAGTGATCCTTGTTTTTGCTGGTGTCCGCTCAACCCTGGCGCATCGGCCGGCTAACCCGGCCTTTTTTGCGGTGACGTCTGATGCACTTGTGAATAGTTTAGTTATTAGTTCAGCTTACTCTGTAGAGTATGCAATTTATAATATGCGTCACGAAGCAAGTGCTGCCAGTGTGTATGGTAGTGTCCCCATCGATCAGATACTCAATACCGTGAAAAAACAACCTCACTTAGTTGGGAAAACCTTTCCGTCTGAAAAACACCCAACAGTGCATTTTAATCCCGCTTCCCGCAACTACGATAAACCGAAGAATATTGTTGTTATTTTGGAGGAGAGTCTGGGGGCTACTTTTGTTAAAGATTTAGGTGGGATTGGTGTGACGCCAAACCTTGAACAGTTACGACAGGAGGGTTGGTGGTTTAAGCAGCTATACGCGACAGGAACTCGCTCGGTTCGTGGTATTGAGGCGGTCATCTCAAGCTTTCTACCAACGCCTGCAAGAAGCACGGTAAAGCTCTCTTTATCGCAGCGAAACTTTTACACAGCGGCGGATTTGCTGTCGCGTAAAGGCTATTTCACCGAGTTTATTTACGGTGGTGAAACACATTTTGACAATATGGGAACCTTTTTCATCGGCAACGGCTTCCAGTCAACATTGGGGCAAAGTGACATCACTAATCCACAATTCGTGGGTAGTTGGGGAGCCAGTGACGGCGATTTATTTAATACCGCGCATCAGCGCTTTGAGGAGCTAGAGAAAACTAAGCAGCCTTTTTTTAGTTTGGTTTTTACCTCGTCTAATCATGAGCCTTTCGAGTTTCCGGATAATGAAATTGAACTGTATTCGAAGCCAAAAAATACGGTTGAAAATGCGGTTAAATACGCCGATTTTGCTCTGGGTGAATTCATTAAAAAGGCAAAAAGAAGTGAGTATTGGGAGGATACGATTTTTTTGATTGTTGCAGACCATGATACGCGTGTCTACGGCAACGAATTAGTGCCCATTAATAAATTCCATATACCGGGGCTTATTTTGGGAGGGTCGATTGAACCCAAGGAAATAGATTCAATAGCCAGTCAAATTGATTTGTTACCGACTGTTATATCGTTGGCGGGCGTTTCTGCCCAAACCCCGGCGATAGGTCAGGATCTATCTGCAGAAGATGTACCGCCTGCCAATCGTGCGATGATGCAGTTTGGCAATAATTATGCGTGGATGACTCGCGAGGGTGTGGCAATTTTGACTCGGGGTGACGATATGACGGGCCTTTACGACGTTAAGAAAAGCCGTTTTGTCGCAGATGATAAGACGAATAGCCAATTACGCGAAGAAGCACTGGCACATGCACTGCTGCCATCCTGGCTGTATCAAAATCAGGCTTACTATGTGCCGGAGGATTTTAAGTAGCCAGCTGGGAAGCCCAAGCTTATCATTTTGGTAGCTTAAGATTACCTTAATATAAGGTATTCATAATGACTCCTGAAATTAAAAAAAGGAGGGGGTTATGAATACCCATTATTTAGGCTTATAAAAGATTAATCACTGGTTCACGGTTATTCTTGTGACTATTATGCTGATACTCGGCTATATGATGTTTTTTGCCGCGAAAGAAAGTACTGAGTGTCTAGTGAACTAGTGGTGATTCACTAAGCAGTTTCCCAAAATAAGGAAATGGGAACAAGCAAACGCACTAAAAACAGGCTATTGCTCCCTTTGTACTCTCTTAAGTACTCAAGATCACGCTTACAGTAAGAAAGGAAATCCATCATGAGCGAAGTGCAAGCGGTTAAAGAGCTGAAACATTAAAGATGAACAGTACTGAGGCAAAAATACTTAGTAAGTACGGCGCTACGTAATCGGTAAAGTAACTACGAGTTATGGCAGCTACAATACCTGCAAAAATAGCTTCTTTCCAAACTTGGCTGAATTGCACATCAAGGTAATCTGTTTTACTTTCGCCGTCAGAGTCATGTTCAAGCGCTACCAACACCTTCCATGTTGATTCTCCCGGGCGTTTTGTTCCTAGCGGCTCTTGTATTGAAAACTTTTTATCAGATCCAAATTTAGTGGTGGCAAGAGTGTTGATTTGGTTTGATGCATACCGATTTAAGAGCTCAAGATAGCGTTTTCGTAGTCCTGGTCCAGGCTCTTGGTTTAGGTACACGAAATAGCGATAAGTTAAGTAAACAATAGCTGAGAAAAGCATCCAAAGTACAGCACTAGGTTGTTCAAAAGTTAAATGAATGCCCATCAACTGGAAAGTGTGAATTTTAGCTTTAGAAAATTCTAGAAAGATTAAAACTAATGATACGGCAACCAGGTTACGACGCTGACGTAATAAACCAGGAGACATATCGTGCGCAGCTTTCACATTATCTCCAAAGTTCATTTATTAACCATCATCTTTAATATTACCTCTCGATCTTGGGCGGCCTAGAGTGACCGACTTACTGTTCGGTCACTAGCCATATAAATGGAGTGGTTTGAGAGCCGTCCTAAGTATCCAAAGGAGACCTTGTTGAGCGCTATATCGTCCTTAAGTTATGACTATTATGCCACGAATGGTCTCGATGTCACGGGGCTTAGCTATAGGGCTTGTTCCCAAACTAGGATATGAATTGCCACTAGTTCGAATGGCGTAGCTGATGATAGTTGAATATGTCCCTCGGATAATTATTTCTGACGCAATTTGCCAAGCAACTGTGGTGCAAAAGCTTCTACTATGCCCTGCGCTAACTAACTAGGTACCTGCATTGCTACAAATTAGTAATCCGGCACATTGATTTGCTCTTTTATCACGCAAATTGACTCGTTTACGGCTTTTGAGCCTATTCTAGTTTTGGTTTGGCAAAATACGGGCAACATAACTGGACTAACTAACAGGGAGATATGGATATCCAGTACCTTTTTGCGTGCCACATTCTGAGCACTAACAGCCGCCTCATTCAGCGAAACTTCAAACCTATATCACTGCAGTGCATTGCCAATGGTTAAGGAAAAAACTATGCACAGCTATTTATACGTTGAAAGTTACTATTTGCGAGGCTTCGGTCATGATTAGTCAGCACGGGCTGTTAGCAGTTAAAACGGAGCCTGGCAAGATAACGATCATCGAGAATCCAAGCGTTATCTCACTACGTGCTGCTGGAAACTATGTCGAGTTGTTCTTTGAGGATGGACGTATGCTTCACCGAGCAACGCTGCAGTCTATGCTTGGGAAAATGCCTGAATATTTTTTACAAATTCATCGTAGCCACGTTGTTAACTTAAAACACCTGAAGCACATACAAAGTGAGCTAGGGCGCTATACTGAGTGTGTTATGTCAGACGGACAGCAGATACCTATTGGCTCTCAATTCAGATCGTTGTTAATGATGAAGCTCGGTCTGCAATCAGACGACTAACCCTTCATGTTCACCACCTATATTTACTGTTTACTCCCTTGTTAATTAGTGTTCGTCACAAATTACCATCAATTACTCCAGCGTGTGTAACCCTCTAGTCTGAGCCAATTTGTGTTTATTCAGCGAGGATTAGTTAAATGGACGTTCGGGTTTATGGGGTGCGTGAGCTACCCGATGAAAAGTTAATGAAGTTGTTACAGGATCACGAATCTTTTGTTATCGAGAAGGTTCCGCGTAAACACTTCGGTGAGGTTATCAAGACGCTAGAAAAACATATTGAGTCACTCGATATGAAATGCCGGGTGTTTACTAAGGCTAGAAAGTCTTTGATGGCTGGGTCTTTCTTTGGCCCAACGGCAATCTGGGGATTAGGTTCCGCAGCTTTTATGGGAGTACATAATGCTGCAACTTGGGATCCGGATTATGAAATTGCTAAGAACCGGCTAACTGGTACTTTGACTGTCACCTACAAGAAAAAGGACGACTGAAGGCTCTTAGGAGCCTTCTTCATTTTTTATCTGCTTAATTTCACTGTCTCGTTCAGCAACGCGCTGTTCTATCCATTCTTCAATTTCCTCACGTACCCATGCAACAGCTCGCCCACCAAGTGACACCGGTCTAGGGAATGTTCCATTTTTTATGTACTTATAGATTGTGGGGCGGGCAAGGCTCGTTGCTTTCATTACGTCTTTGATTTTGATTAGTGTCATGGCTACGTACCGTATTGTCAGAGTTGAACTGATGGTAAATCGTAGCCCTGTTTAAGAAGACTTTAGATTCCGTTTTTGTAATAGGGCTTATCAATGGTTACTGGCGAATTGAGTTACTTCCTGGTCTCGTGACTTTCGAACGCATTGCATCAGCCATTCATCAACTTCACTCTCTATCCAGCCACTGGCTCGTCCACCGAGCAAGATTGGTTTGGGGAAATCTTCATTAGCTATACGGCGGTAAATGGATGAACGACTAAGGACAACTTTATTTACTACTTCTTTCAGGCGAATGAATCTCATGAGTTTTTCTCCTATCTGGGGTTGTTTCATGGGATTGGCTGACCCTGTACGGAATTATTTGAGATTCAAACTGGCATCAAGGCGATAATGCAAAAGTCAGCTTTTTTTGCCACAGATATACAATTATTCAGCCCATCTACCGGTGTGTTAGACACAAATAGCCCTTCAGGCTATCAGCGTATGAAAATCTTCATCTGAATCTTTTTAACGAAATTTGAATAACTAAAAGGAGACGTTCATGAATAAAGTTTTGTCTATTGCTATGCTTGCCGGATTTTTAGGGGCCTGTAGTGACGCCGAGCCACAAGTCAGTATTGAGGTATGGGAGCACTCAACCCGTCACACAAACGGTACGTATTTTGTCGTGGAAATTACGTCACTTGAAGATCAGGTAGCCGTCGAGGACATGATCGTTAACCGTGGTAACTGCGACTATAGCGAAACTACACCGTATTCAAGAAAGCCATATCTACCAACTGATCTGAATTATGGCGAGTCTATCGAGCTTAAAGTCTACGACGACTGTTCTCTGACTGAAATTGAAGTGGTCACTGACGGTGGTTCCACTGTCGTCAATTACTAAGTTTTGGTTCGGGAGCTTAAGGGCTCCCTGTTTTTATTCGTTCATCCGAATTTAAAACCTATATTACCGCTGTGCATTCTTATAACTGGAGAATTGATATGCACGCGCACAAACCAAACAACTTGCTTTCAACTGCTGAGATGAAGCTACTGAATAAAGCATTTAATTTAATACAGTCACGTTTCTTAAATGGAGAAGGCTATACAGAGCCATCCATGGTTAAGGAATTTGTTCAGGACATGTATCGGCAATGTTCAAAAGAAGTCGCGGGTTTACTGCTACTAGATAGCCAACACCGGCTAATTGACAATGTTGAGTTTGAAGAGGGCGAAGAACTGGCAGCTTCAATGGTGTACCGAGAAGTCCTCAAGGTTAATGCAGCGGCGGTTATTGTCAGTTACTTCTCACCTTCTAAAGAGCTGAGTCACTCTGAAAAGGAGCATGAGTTATCAGCGCTCAAGTCGGCTCTGAACCTGATTGACGTATCACTACTGGACTGCATGCTGGTAACTGATGAGGTCGTCTCGCTTGCTGAGCGGGGATTGCTATAACGGAATGGCTGCGCCTCCTACAATGCATCTGTCGGAGTTGTAATGCTTCATTTCGATAGTTAAGAGCCCACTAGATTTCAGGCCTATATCACTGCTGTGCATTTACCAACTGAGGAGGTTAACAATGCACACACTTGATAAAGGCTGTTATTCATCGGCCAACAATGAAGCTGAGCGAGATGTTTTCCATCGCGCCAGCCAAATCCTGGAAGAGCGTCATTTACGAGGTAAAGAGCCGTACAACTCAAACGTCATTAAGGACTTCTTGACGTATAAGCTGGCGCACTACGAGCGTGAAGTATTCAGCATCATTTTTCTGAATGAAAAGGGTCACTTCATTGAGTACCTGGAGCTGTTCTACGGCACCATTAACGCGGCTAGTGTTTACCCACGTGAAGTGGTTCGAGCCGCACTGGAGACCAAAGCGTTTTCACTCGTATTGTCACACAACCATCCGTCGGGAGAGCCTGAGCCTTCTAGTGCTGATATTCGCCTGACTGAGCGCCTGCAAAAGGCCCTGGCGGTTATCGATGTTGAAGTGAAAGATCACATCGTTGTCGGTAAAGAGTGCGTGTCATTCTCTGAGCGCGGTCTTCTTTAGCGCTAATTCACTTGTAACCAAATACTGGAGTAAACCTTTATGACGGCAATATTCAAAACACCGGCATCGAGAAAGTGGGTAGTGCTGGGAATTAAGGCAGCAATAACAGCATTAGCGCTTTTACCGCAGTTGCGGGAGCGCCAGCAAAATACTGGGTGCTTAAGGTCAGAGTCAGATTTTCTTAATCCTACGTCAGCAAGCCCACTGGGGCTACTTCTGCTTGATGAGCGCGGTTACGTCATCACGTCCTATCAAATCCGCCACCACATCACTGATGACTCTGCGGTTGATAGTGAAGGCATTAAGCAGGCAGCGTCCAAAGCGAAAGCGTACGGCGCCGTTTTAACGTTCGATAAAGGTGTGTATGCGAATGGGTTGTCGATAGAGCATGACGTTGTTGAGAGCGTTAGAGCGGCTTTGGAAGAGGCCGGTGTACGGCTCTTTAACCAAAGCTTTTCGTCTCGTACAGCACCCTGAAATATCAAGTTCCCAAATTGTACTTTTGGGAACGCTACACCCCTTATAAAACGGGCACAGATAAGCTAGTCGGGCTTTGAAGTTCCCGTTTCCTTTAAATGCGGCAAATAAGGAACTTAACCATGCCTGAAGTGCAAGCAGTCAAAGATTTAGACAAAGTGAAACTCGTTGGTTATTTATTGGAGAAGACATATGGTCAACAGATAGCTGATATCTGGAACGTTGGGTTAAACTTGGCGTTACGAATTTCTGATTTACTTTCTATTCAGTTTAGCGATATTCAAGGTGACCGTCTTATATTGCGTGAAGGCAAAACCGGCAAGCTAGCGACCATTAAGTTGAATGAGAAAGCGCGAGTAATAATTGAGCGTATACGCTCGGAGTATCCTGACCACGTTTATTTGTTTCAGTCTTACCGCAACCGTTGGTCAACGAACCGAGCCCCTAAGCCACTTAGTCGTCGTTACGTGTCCCAAGCTATTTCAATGATCGGTGAAGAAGTCGGTTTAGACCTAGGCACTCACTCAATGCGTAAAACTCGTGGATATCATCTATATAAAAACACTAACGACATAGCCAGGGTAATGAAGATGTTAAGGCACAGCTCTGAGGCGGTTACGCTGCGTTACATCGGAATTACTCAAGAGGATGTTGATCGAGACTTTGTGGAATTAGAAATCTAGGGGCTCGGGTCCCTAGTTTTTTAGCTGAGCCGCACTAACAGCTTGTCAATCAAGATTTATCGAGCTCATCTAAAATCTGATCCATATTGAGACTGCAGGTTCTGTTTACCAAGAATTTACTGGCATATTTATTCAGTAAGGATTGGTCTGGTTTGAGTCCATCCTTGATCCTTTTTCTAGTTGACTTTAACTTCTCAGCAGTTTTTTCTTGCTCTTGCCTATATACTTCCGTAAGAAGGTACTCTCTTCTCTCCTGAGCGGTTTTTCCTTTACAGCCTGCCTTTACATAGCCTGCTATTGTTTTAAGTAATAGCTTTTCGCAATGAAAGTACTCAAACTGCTCCGATAAATATTTGTTATATGCAGAGTCAATGCTACCTGACTTAAAAAGCTCTTGGTAAAACTTAGGGATGCTACTTTCCAAGAATCCAACATAAACTTTTTCTTCAGGTGCCAAGAGAACATAGTAGGGGGCTGGCTGATTTAACTTTATGGTAGTGATTGAGTATAAACCAAAACATGCCGCGCTCACTACGGTCAGGTTATTTTTAGTTGCTTTGTTGAGTTCCTGAAGATTTTTATAGAGACTTTGCCACGAAAGAAACTCACCTGACTTAGAAGCACATAACCCATCATTTTTTCCACCATGCATATCTAAGTGTAATAATGGTCTAAACTCTTTGGTTCTCACATAAGTGGTTAGATTTTTTAGTACTTGAAGCAATTGCTCTGGGTTGTTGATTTGAAAATGTTGAAATCCTACTTTGAGTTCAAGCATACAGGACTTTACGTCCTCTACCATCCTTCTGGTGGGGCCTTGTTCGCATTCAGGTAGCGCGGTTATCCAAATAACCGCATTGCAAGACACTTCTGTTTCAAGCTTCATGAATATGACCTCTCTAACCTAATAGGGTTTTAGTAAGCTCTGAATCGTTACACCCAGGCTGCTGGTGAGCGCAGAACAAGTTTTACTTCCTACTAGCCACGGCAGCAGTACATATAGGAAACTAACAACCTAACTCTATTAATTCTGACTCAGGCTGGCTTGGGTGTCACCGGCAATTTAAAATTGACCCACCTGAGGCACAACGGCCACTTAGTCTGAAAAAAGAACGGCGGTTGAGATGCAATATTAAATCCTACGTGTGCTCAATCAGCTGCATAAGCCGCATATAGCGAATATCTGCCGTTAAAGCTGGCTCTGCTTCCTCAATCAGCCCTAATATAGTGTTTAATTCATACGGGAGCTCATCTTTATTATTTGAGATTACGAGGTCGAGTAATTCTAAAACGTCAGTTGGATAAGCAGTGGTTAGTACAAATTGCTCTTTGCTCTCTCTAGTTAGGTTATAAAGTGAGTGGTTGTTTCCCTTAATCTGAGTCAGAAAACGCGAAGTAGACCTCAGCACATTTGGAAAACTGATACCTGAATCAAGTGTCATTGTTACCCACGCATTCGATAGGCTCGAAGTCCTGTATTTACGCTCTCGAGGCCAAATCTTATTTACAAAAGGGATAACATGATTTGACCACCCATCATTTACCCTGTTTCCTATCACTGCAAGTCTGTTTAACGCCACTTGCCTAGCCTTATCATCCATGTCTCGAATGGCATTTCGCACCTTGCTTTCAGCACTCTGATCAACTTTATCTAGTTTAAATATTGCTATCTCAATTATTAACTGAGCGGAAACTCTTGATGCCTCATGACCCCAAGACCATTTGTGAAGAGTCGGAAACAAATTAAATAGTAACGGAGCGAACTGATTTAATAGTTCGTCAGGGGGGAGATTTCCCGAGTAGAGAAAGCCACTCCATGCTGGCTCGCTATATGCGCTATCAAAGTTAAACCAAGAAATAACTCGCCTATTAACCCATTGAGAATCAAGAAAATATAACCAACCCAACTGGAATGCTAATATTGAAACTGAGTGGTCAGCCCCTTCTCCGGGGGCGTCAAGCAGCTTGTTTAGTCGGCTTTTTATTTTTTGGGGAAGGCCCGAGTATACTGATGAATTTAGATAGTTTAAGATGCTTAACAGGCCATCTAACGCATTTCCAATTGGTGAAGATTGACCGTGTGAAAATGTGCGACGTGAATTTTCGACAACTTTACCTCTCCTCGTTACTTGTCCAATAGCACTGCGAGTACATATTTCTCCACCTTTTATTATCGCTTGCACAAGGTGGTCGAACGTATCAAGTGCGAGTACCTCGTCATATTTGTACACATTTAGGATATTTTCCTGAATCCATTTTCCAATAGAGTGGTTTAAGCTTTGAACGGTTTTTTCTGGCAACGTCCCTAATCTTCTAACGAAGGTTTCAAACAGCCGTGATGAAGTATTTTGGGGCCATTCCTCAATTAAATTTCGCCAAAAATCTGATGGGTATTCATCGTTTCGTGCCAAGTATGATAAGGCGGCAAGTGCTTTTCGAGGAGCATTTTTTACTAACCCAGTAAATGGGCGCTTATCAGAAGAGCTTTGAGGCTCACGTACTTGCACCTCTCTAGCTTTATTTACAATAGTACCGATTGGCTCATTATTAAGCTCCTCGTGGTTTTCGTTCACTCCAACAGTTCTCACTGTTGGTAAACGCTCTTTAGTATATTCAGCAGCCCAATTATCGTCCCATTTATCGAGAGACGAGGTTAAATGCTTTAGCTTTTCACGTTCTCGTTGTGTTAGTGAAACACCTTTGGAAGTTAACCATTGAACATAGAAGGAAGCCTGTCTATTCTTGAACTCAACGTATTCTTGGGCTGGCAAATAATCAGGCTTGTCGGGACCTTCTAGAATACGGTTGATTAATGCTCGTTTGTTTTTTTCTGAAAACTGAGGCCATCGATCTAGCAAAAAGAATAATAGTTCACGACTAACTTTTGGGTCCCAAAATGCAGGTTGGGAAAAGTTGAGTAATTGCTTGATAGCTTCGTCAGCATTAAAAAGCTCCGCTTGATTTAGAGCGAACAGTTTTAACCTTCTAAAATAAATCTCCCTTTCTGGGGACCATAAGGTTGCATACCCTCTCGCTACACTTGGCTTTTTAGAGATTAGCTTTGAAAACAGTTCCATAAACCAGTTAAAGGTGATGTGCGGTTCAATGTTTTGCCCTTCAATATCCCGGTCTGGGTAACAAGTTGGCTCTGTTAAGAAAACTGTGTTTATTTGCTCGTGGAGCAGACTTGTCCGGTGTAATGTGCGCTCAGCAATACTAAAAACGTCGACAAGCGAGTCGTCCGAGACCTCTATAGTCTCGCCGTGCCTATCAGGGAAGCAAACTTCCAAATTTGCTATCTCTGAGAGTGGAGTTTCTGACAAACTGTCTATTGGAGGTCTAGCTGCTGCGATACCATGTGGACGCGTAACCTTAACAGTAGGGCTCGTTGCGGACTCAAGGTCTCTCAATACGGCAGGTGACCAACCCTCAACCTTGAGTCGTTCTTTTATATCAAACCACCTTCCATCCCAGAAAAAATTAGTAGGATCATTTTGGTAGGTAATAATATTGTCCCAAAGGGCTCTTACCTCTTGTGTCAGAGCTTTATTGGCACGAAGCTTTTGCTTGAAACCATCTGCAAGATATGGGTGTAGACCCGGCTTACGAGCAAGCCACCATGCGATAAGAGGACTTCCGGTATGAGCGATCATCCAATTTGATAGGTGGATTAGTCGTGTGGGAAGTTCCCAGCCTCGCGTGCTATTAACCCCCGCTAGCTGAAATGGTGAAGTAGGAATTTCATCCGATTTATTCCATTTTAGAACGCTCTTAAAATCAGGGTCATGAGAGTGAAGCTGCTTTCTGCTAGGTATTGGATCATCATCTAACCGGTATTCAAAATATGGATCGAACTGGTCCTCGGGATCGATGTAACTTGAGCTTTTTTCACTACTGCGGCAAGTATTATCAAACACACAAACCCACTCGGCTGGTGGTGGAGGGGTAGCCTTAGCAAATAATCTAGCTCCTGGAGTAGTAGATAGCATATGCACCACTTGTCCTCTCTCGTAAGGCTTTAATTCTCGAGGGCCTTGCATTGCCATTGCTAAGACATTAGCCCTCCAATTACGCGGACTCGAGGCTCTCTCAGCCCAAGCCTCTAGTGACTCCCAGAGTTTAGGATGATCTTTGTATGCAATGGGAATTACACCTCGATCTCTCCACTTCGACTCGATATCTTCAAATTTACCTTTATCAAAAGCGAATATATTTGAATGCTCTTTCCTATCTCCTTGATTTAACCCTTGCAAGAGGTACTTGACCGGTGGATCCTCAGCACTATATCCGAGAAGAACAACTGTATAATGCTTGAGCAGAGAACGAACAAAGTTCGTAGCCCATCCTTCAGAAAGATATGCGCGTCCGAAATCAGCGCTGCTGAGTACATATGGAGGGGCAGTTGAAGCGCTCTCTTGTAATCGCCCATGGAGATACGTTACTTCGGCTAAAGTTGCTCCTATCTCTATATTTGGAAAATTAGGTGGTACAGATATATTGCTTGCGTTCAAATTTTCTGAGAATTCGAAAAGAAGGTCGAAGTTAGTAGTGACTATTTGTGGTTTCCCTGACTGATCTGCTGATATCGTGCTTATAATTTCGTGATTTTTTGAACGCTGGATATCAGTGTTCGCAACGCTAAGTTTTTCTGTCACCAGTTCATTTACTTCAGCTTTTCCATACTCTTGATAAAGGCTATGAAAAACTTGGTCTAAAGGGACTTCTGGAGCTTTCTGTCCCTCTTTTAAAGGTTTAATTATGTAGCGTCAATTACCTTGGCCGGTTTTCCGGCAATTATCCTGGCCGGTTGATACCGATTTTTAACTACCGTTGCTCATTGCCATTTTGC
>NZ_DEXU01000022.1:0-4278 GCF_002364295.1 Idiomarina sp. UBA3176 | reverse complement strand
GCAGTTATTAGTTGAATCTAGGAATTAATAGAACGCATCGCAGTATGCCTCTTTTACTGGGATGGTTTCTGGTTGCGCTATTTATCTGGTTTGCTGAAAATATTGCAACTTATGCCAATATTTGGATTTATCCAAACCAGGCCAACGAGTGGCAAATGGTGCCGCTGGCCAAATTAAGCTCCTGGTTTTTATTGATGCTACTGAGCTTCGTATTAGTTGCTTCAATTAATAAAATTAAAATACGCAGAAGAAACGAAGCGATATAAACAGACCACAAGGAAGTGCCATGAGGTTTTCTATTTCTCATATTATGGCTGGGGCGACAGCGGTTTTTGTTGGTTACAGCAGTGCGGTTGTTTTAATTCTCGAAGCCGTGAAAAGCCTCAATGGCTCGGTGGCGTTGCAGAGTTCCTGGTTGCTGGCCTTAGGTTTAGCTATGGGGTTAAGCAGTATTATTCTGTCGTGGCGATATAAAGCCCCGATATTGACTGCGTGGTCCACACCGGGTGTTGCACTGCTCATTATTGCACTTGCCGGTGTTTCAGTCGCTGAAGCGGTTGGCATTTTTATTTTTTCATCGGGTTTAATTTTACTTAGCGGCCTAAGCGGTATCTCTGACCGACTTTTAAAATACATTCCTGTCGAAATAGCTGCTGCCATATTGGCCGGCATTTTACTTAAGTTTGTGCTTGCTTTAGTTCCGGCCTTTGATAATCAGCCTTTAATTACTGCAACTTTAGTCATTGTTTATTTTGTGATGCGGAAGCTGACACCTAAGCTGGTTTTTTTCTGGGTATTGCTGGCTGCAGTAGGGCTACCGGTATTGACAAAGCAGTTCGATACAAACCAGTTGATACTCTCCGCCCCGGATTGGGTCTGGGTATGGCCTGATTTCAACTTCTCTTTACTGGTTGGGGTTGGCATTCCTTTGTATGTTGTCACTATGGTTTCCCAGAACCTGCCGGGCATTATGATGCTACGTAGTAATGGCTATGCGGTGCCACTGTCGCCGCTGTTACGGGTGACCGGGTTATTCGGTGTCATTATGGCTCCGCTTGGGGTTTTCGCAATAAATCTGGCCGCAATTACCGCCGCTATTTGTCAAACTTCAGATGCCGATACTGATCGCAATCAGCGTTATAAAGCAGCTATGGCGGCGGGCGTCTTCTATATCATTGCCGGGCTTGCCGGCTCAATAATTGTTGGGTTGTTTCTGGCTTTACCAACCGAAGCGACATCGGCCCTGGCTGGCTTAGCTTTACTACCGGTGCTTGCTGTTAATTTCCGCCAGGCGTTTAGTCATGAAAAGACTTTGCTTGCTTCGGTTATGGCTTTTATTGTTACAGCATCTGGCGTGAATTTTTTAGGTATTAACAGTTCATTCTGGGGCTTATTAATTGGTTTGGTTGGTTATTATTTTCTAAGTAATATAAGCGGAGAAAAGTAAATGAGAAAATTTTTTTTATTTAGTGCATTGATATTATCTGGTGCCGCACTCGGCGATACACTGACAACAGAACACTATATTGTTGAAATTGAACGCCACTGTCAGGAAGGCTCTGTTACGTGTGAGAACGTGAGTTATGTCGGGGTGTCAAAAGCATCAGGTAACCGCATAGAGCTAAAAGGCAAAACACTGCATTCACTTTGTGCTGACGGAGTGACTCCTTGCCGTTTTCAGGGATATCAATTCAAAAACGGAAATACGACTTATAAAGTTTTTGAATCAGGTTTGCTTCAGGTTATTCAAAATAATGAGACTGTATTGGTGGAAGAACAGGGCGACTGGTCATATTAAGTAATCACCTAATTGAGTTATCAGTGTAAAGAATCTGTTAAGGCCAGAGGACTGTATTGAGCCAAAATTTAATACTGCTTATCATATGACTTTATTCATATTCATTTATAAATTTTAAGGAAGCTTATGTTAGGGCGTCTATCATTCGTGGCTTTTTCAGCTCTTCTTGTTGTAGCTTGTTCTGAAAGCGGCCCTCCAAAGACCTTATCGTTTAAACCGGAAGACGGTGAGCAGCGGCGTTACCAACTGTACTCAGATACCAATATTAAAGTTGAGAGCAGTTACGGGAAACGTTCAGAAAGACTCAAAACTATGATGTTACTGGACTATGAAGTGTCCGATAAATCCGATGTCTACAGCATAAGAATGAAACCTCAGTTTATGCGAATGGAATTTCCGCAAGGAGATTTTACGAGCTTTGAAGATGATAATCGCGGAAGCTCTGGTGATAGCATTCGGAAAATGATGGATGCCGGATTCACTGTTGATATTGATAAAGACACTAGCGCAATGGTGGATTTTATCATTCATGAGGAGCCCGAAGACTTTCGTAAGCAAGGGTTGGATCCTTTACAAGAAATATTAAACGATGAATTTGGACGTCCGGGCTTTATTACCGGTTTAAAAGTTGAAAAAGGTGCGACGCAGGTAGTTGAATTAAAAAGTCCTTTACCTGAAATTACCTTTACGGTTGAAGACTTTACTGACAGCACGGTGACCTTATCTGCTTCAGGTGACAATAATGAGGCAAAAGTGTTCGGCTACGTTGTGCTGGAACGTGACACTGGCTGGACTCAGCGTTTAACCATGATTATGGATATGCCTCTTCCTGAAGAAGCTGCGGTATCTGATGGCTCAATGCGAATGGTGACGTCAATTTTCCCTGAAGACTGGCTGTATGGTCAGAACCTCGAGCATTTAGGTTATGACGAGCCTTTTACCATCGATAATACAGACTTTAGCGAACTTAACTCAAACAACAAAGCGACCGATGCAGAAGTATTAGCTAATGACTCAGGAAAAATGGATTTTTACGGCGGTCGTATTTCTTTGACATATAGCCATCCCGGGGTAAGTTTTGAAAGTATGGGCTCGATGTCGATAAAAGTGAAAGACCTTATCGCTAAAGATAGTAAAGGGGACGCTCTTGATATTAAGCTTCATGAAAACGGGGTTTTCACCTATACAGACAGTAATAACGAAAAATCAGAAACGTTAATACATTTACTCCCTTTGGGCTGGACTGATGTCGTTGATGATCTTGAGCAAATGACATCAATAGAAGCGACTCTGGAACGCTATGAAACAAGCTATGAAATTGTTGAGTTTCCAATAGATAAAGACGGCTCGAGCATAGAAATGCATGGCGCCAAAGCGATTTTGACTCCCACTAAAAAGGACAAAGAGTTTGAACTGAAATTAACGGCCACTAATGACTCTTATTTCGATAGTCAGATAAATGGAGTTAGCCGAGCAGTTTTAAATTACGACACAGATGCATCGGCACCTAACTGGGTATCTAGTGCAGAGAGCCGCGCTTTAGCCATTGCCAAACGAGGAGACTATGCGGTAACTCTGAGAATAGCTTTTGAGGACGAATTGCCTGAGACAATTGAACTTAAATTCAACCGTGTTACAGACAATAAAACTTCTGAGAAGAAAATTGTTTTTTATGATGAAGAAACGCTTAGAAGTGATACCTCAATTGCCCCGGTTGATACCGTTCCTTTGTTCAAATCGGATGAGATGGCAGTCTCAGTTAATGACCGGGATCTTGAGTTCTCGGCATCGACATTGGATGAATTAGAGCCTACCAGTTTTGACCGAGCTCAGCTGTACTTAACTCTAAGCCCTGAACAGGCGGGTGTTTGTGAGTTGAATACCGAGGCTAAAAGTAAGGGAAATAAACACAAGCTGGTCATGAGAGAAAACGCTGATCCCAATAAACGTAATGTTGTTTCGCATTTAAAAATGCCGAAAAAAGTGGTTTATCAATTAATGACCGATGATGGTGTGCAGCGTTTTTTTTACGATACTGAAGTTGCCTTAGAACTTCGTTGTGACGGGCGGCCGGAATGGCAGTCAGTAGATATCGCTTTAGGTGAAAAAAGCTGGATGATTCCGGTTGAATCTCTATTGGGTGAAGACTGGGACGAACAGCAAGCAGAAGTCGTTATGAGTGAGTTCTTAAGAAAGTATCGTTTTTTGAACGCTAAAGGAAAGGCGTTAGCAGTCCTGCCACAGAAAGATGGAGGCTATTCTGTCGACTATTTAAATACAGAGTTTAGTGACTTTGTGTCCGATGACGGTTTTTTACGTATTGGTGGGCGAGTAGACAAAGTTGAGCAACTTATTGCTAAAGGTGATCCGGTAAAAAAAGAATGGACTCACCAACTGCCCTCTATGCCTGATTTTGAATCTTTGCAGGAGGCTAACTAATGACTTTCAGTAAAGTACGGGTTCTACCCCGTTTTTACGGA
>NZ_DEXU01000015.1:0-87644 GCF_002364295.1 Idiomarina sp. UBA3176 | reverse complement strand
TTAGCTTAACTGACAAGCATTACCCGGTATTCGGGGCGTTTTTTTATGTCGATAATGACTAGAAAGTGTAATTCAACCGAGCGTAGTAGTAACCACCGTTAATACCGAACGGGAAAGTTTCCCAGCCATATTTAAAGCCCGCATCAGAAAATGGTGAACCAGCACTGCCCCATTCGTCGGGGTAAGTGTCAAACAGGTTATTCGCACCAATACGAACATTTAAACTATCAGTAAAGTCGTAACCAATAGAAAGATCAGTTAACCACTTACCGCCCCACTCATGACGCACACCGGTAAAGGCTTGCCCTTCAACAGGCCCAAAGTAATTAAAGGCTAAATTCACATTCCAGGCATCACGAGTCCAGTCACCACTTAACGTTGCTTTCTCACTGGGTTGTCCCTCTTCAAGACGCAGGACTTGAGTGTCGTTGAAGATCTGTTCCCCCGGAATTAATGAAGAGACCGAATTCACCTGCTCTACATCGGTATTCATAAAGCTCATTGCGGCAGTTAAATTCAAATTGCCGTCCATAAACTCAGTCGGGTAAGACGCGATCACATCCAGACCTGTGGTTTTGGTGTCAACAGAGTTGGTAAAAAACTGAGCGGCGCCCAGGTTATTATCCTCCAGAATTTGGCCAAACTCCGCACCAACATCGGCCGTCAGAGATTCCGATAACACAATGCGATCATCAATATTGATTTGATAAAAATCCATGGTCAGATCGAAACCGTTGTTGAAACGCTTTATAAGACCCATACTTATGCTTTCAGACGTTTCTTCTTCCAGCTCGTTAATACCAAACTGACGTGCGACTTCGTCATCATTAGCAATGGTCCCGGTTTCTACCAGAGTGCCATTAACAATGTTAGTGGATACCTGACTGTAATAAATTTGCTGTACACCAGGAGCCCGGAATCCGGTCGATACTGTGCCACGCACAGAGAGGTCACTGTTGATATCATATCGGGCAGACAGTTTACCGGAAATATTGTCTCCGGCTATGTCATAATCTTCGTAGCGTAAAGCCCCGGCTAACAAGAAGTCCGGCGTTACATAGTATTCTGCATCGACATAAGCACCATAACTGTCACGGTCAGCATCTACCGCCTGGCTCGGACTAAAACCCGGAAAACCTTGTATGCCGGCTTCAGCAGGGTCACCAGATGGGGTTAGGATTTCAATGCTGGGATCATTAGCTCTGCCATAGGACCAGGATACCGGGTCACCAGGGTTAATTTGATAGCCGTCACGGCGCATCTCTAACCCCACCGCCAGATAAAGCAGCTCATTTGCGATATCAACCGTACCATTAAAATCTAAATTGAATGTCGTCTGCTCAAAGACCAGTTCGCCATCGAAAGCCTCTGTTGGTGTTTCGCTGTAAATACCGCCGTCCGGACTTGGTTCGTAGTACCAACTTACATTTGCAGAGTTTGACGAGTTAAAGCCAAATTCATTTTTACCGTAAACCACACTGGCATCCCACAACCAGGCGTTAGGCAGGTCTCCGCGAATTCCAACAGCCAACGATTGATCATCCGCTTCGGTCTCTAGTTTCGGCAGAAAACCATCGGGGTAAATTGCTTCTATGGTTCTCGGGTGTCCGCGTCCGCGGAAGAAACCTGAAGAGCCACCGTCACGGCTGGAGATACCACCAAAAGCATAAAGCTCTGTCGTTTCACTAAAGTTATAACCGGAATTAAACCAGGCGTATAAGTTCTCCGAATCGGCATCACCAATATGCAGACGAACCACAGGGTCGCCGCTGGGCGATGACCAGTCTCCTATGAGCGATGCTTCAGCTGGAGACGCCCGGTTCGTCATTCCCCGGTCACGGTACTCCAACGTGCCGTTGAAAAAGCCGTTGTCTGACTCAACACCAAAATTAACGCCAACAGTATTAACTTCGCCATCACCCTCGTAAGTTTGGCCTATTTCAGCGGAAACACTGCCGCCTTCGGAGCTTTCAGCGTGATATTAATGACCCCGGCAATGGCATCAGACCCGTATTGAGCCGCCGCACCGTCTCGTAGAATTTCGACACGCGCAACAGCGGTAATTGGAATGGCGTTAATGTCGTAGCCTGCCGAGCCTTTACCAATGGTCTCCTGGACGTTCACCAGAGCTTGCTGATGCCTGCGTTTACCGTTAACCAGAACCAGAACCTGATCCGGATTGAGTCCGCGCAGTGTTGCCGGACGAATGATGTCAGAACCGTCAGAAATGGTTGTGCTGGAAAAGTTAAAAGAAGGCGCACTCATTTGCAGGGCTTTACCGAGTTCAGTCGCTCCTGTATTTACGAGTTGCTCTGCAGAAATAATATCAATTGGCGAAGCCGATTCTGTCGCTGTTCTGCCATTAACCCGTGAACCCAAGGTGATAATGCGCTCCATAGATTCGTCAGACTCTGCATTAGCATCCGCTTGTTGCGCAAAACCGGTACCCGGGATTGCTAACGCTGCTGACATTGAAATGGCCAAATACCCAAGTTTAAAAGATGCTCTGCTCATAGTTCTGCCTTACTTTTGTTGTTTTTTTGTTTTAAACGAGACCAGCTTTTTAACAAGTACAGCCATTTCATTGGCTTGGGAATATACCAGATGATATAAATCAATATTTGTAAGGAAACTTGCGGATCTGACAGAGTGCTTTATATTGATAGTTGTAAACACAACAAAAGGAAGACTTTATGACTCGTATCGTAGGTATTGTTCTATTAGTTGTTGGCGCTATTTTATTGTATTTCTCATATGAGGCCTCACAATCAATTGCCTCTAGCGTATCAGAAGTGGCTACAAATGAACCAACTGACAACACCATTTGGTATTTAATTGGTGGTGTTGCCGCAGTTATTATTGGTCTCTACGCGGTCATTCGCGGAAAGTAACCTAGTAAACGTGGTTAGCCAGACGTGTCGTCTGATACGTCTGGCAGTCTTAAGGCTGTAAGGGTAGCAAGTAAGCCAATAGCTCCCAGTACCCATAAAACGGCAGCAACGCCATAAGCAGCATCAACCCACCCCAGTAATAAACCAGCTAAAAGCACTACCCCCATCACGGTATTAGATACCGCCGTCAGTTGCGCCCGGTTATCTTGCGTTGCCATATCAACCAGATAGGTTTTTCTGCCAACTCGTGCTCCATGATGCGCAACCGCCGAACTGAATAAAAGTAATGCCGCAATCCACTGCGCGCCCAGCGCCTCAGGTATCCAGTAATAAAGTGCCAGCGCAGCCGATATTACCAAAGTCGACATAACGGAAGCTGCTGCCATCACATGGTGACTGGCAGAATCGGACCAACGACCCCAAAAGCGCCCCGCCAACAAACCGGCAAGCCCACTCGCTAGCATTAAACTGCCCAGACTAGTCAGTTCGGACTCGCCTTCGCGCTGAATTAGAACCACGATATAAGGAATAGCAAAAGCGGCGGCGACTAGTAACGCCCGCGAAATGACAAAGTGTCCAAACTGACGATCCTGCCACAGCAAAGACATTGATTTCAGTGCTTCGGTCAGCGCGTTACCACCGCCCTCGGTTGCACCGGCAACCTCAGGAATGCCCGCATAAAGTAGAGCCGCAACAAACCAGAGCACAACACCGGCACCTAGCAGTCCAATAAATAATGAGCGCTGACCTTCCATATCAGGTGCAAATATAATAACGAGTGCGGTTAACAGTGTGAGTAATCCGGCGGCGGACGCTGCGACACCGGACATTCGTCCACGGCGCGTTTTAGATACCGTTTTACCGGTCACATCCTTATTCGCCACAGAACAAATGCCTCGCGACAAGCTAAATATTGCCAATAAAACAACCACAGACCAGCCCAGTGCAGATTCATCTAAAGTTGCTACCGCAAACAACATAGCCAGCAACGAGACTGCCTGACCGACACTGCCCGCAACCCAGAACCATTTGCGTACCGGCTGCTCACGGAGCTTTTGAGCAACAAAGAGCTGAGGTAATAAAGCCAGAGATTCCCTTAAAGGCACTAAAGCGCTAATAAACACCGCCGGAGCGCCCAGCGAGCTCAACATCCACGGCAATACAAGGCGCGCGCTGACTAAGCTGTCACCCAGTTTTGTCAGAGTTAACGACAACAACATCAAAACGAATGAACGCGGTTGCTCGTTACAGGCAGACTCAGGAATATCTTTACAAACGCGAGCATCTTCGTCTTCAGCTAAGTAGCCGTAAACGCGTTCAGTCAGTTTTTTATCAGTCATGGCAAAGTGTTCATTTTAAGAAAGGTGTCGAAATAGATGCTGCCATACTTTATTCAACCATTCCACAAACTCACACCATTGCGCTAAACGCTGCCGATCAATTTGATAATGGGCTATTTTTTCGTACTCTGTTATTAAGCGAACCGAGGCTTGGTCACTGAGTTCATTCACGACAATTGCACTGGCAATATCAAACAAGGGGTGGCCAATACCCGCGTACTCCCAGTCAATAATCCGGATAGGATCGGCCATTAAAATATGATTCATAGATAAATCGTTGTGGCATAACACCGGATAACTGAGCCAGTCCTCTAACAAGGGTTGCATGGGTACCAATTTCTGGCTCATTTGAGCAGCAACCGCCGAATTGACCGAACGCAACTGCTGCAAATAATGCTCGACCCGCTCAGACATAGACCAGGCCGGAATATCAACTCGTGTATTGTGGATTTTCGACAGCGTTTCAGCCAGTACAGTGGCTTTAATCAAAGGCGACAGCGTAACTTGCTGTAAAGACGGAGCCTGGTAGTAAGGCTGTAAAAACCAGCCTTGCTTAGCATCGTAAGCTAAAACTTCGGGGGCAAGAGCCTGTTGCGCCAGCTCTTTTTGTATAGATACTTCCAGCTCACGGTCAACCGCGAATACCTGTTCATAGCGCCAGCGTTTTAACACATAATCTTCTGTATCTGTTCGCAGTCGCAACGTCTGATTAGACTGCCCGGAAGCAAGCAGTTGTATTTCGCAGGGCCGGCCAATCACCCGGCTTCACTCGCAGATTTCAGCGAAATGTCATGGCGCCAGCGCCACATGGCATAAATCACCAGTATCAGATAAACCACGAACAACAAGGCGGTGGCGACAAAGCCTTTGCTGGCGTACAAATAAACGTAAACACTGTCGATAACCAGCCAGTACCACCAGGTTTCATACGCTTTTTTGGTAACCAGCCAGGTGGCCAGCAAACTGAATATTGTGGTGTAAGTATCGAGCCATACTGCGTCTGCGTCGGTATAAACCGAGAGTAAATAAGCAATGCCTGCAGCCAGAGGAACCAACCACGCCCATTGCAGCAGGTGCCAACGAAACGGGTATTTCGCGCCATCAGGACTCTCCTTTGCTGCGCTTTGCTGACGCTGCCATTGCCACCAACCATAGCCTGCCAACGCAATGTAGATTGTTTGCAGCAAAGACTCCATATACAACTTACCTTGCCAGAACAAGACAGCGTATATAGTACAGCTGACCGCCGCCGCAGCCCAGCACCACTGGCGCTGATGCGCCGCCAGCACTAAATACCCCAAAGCCATGACTAAAGCCGTCAGCTCCCAGGGGGAACTGACCATCAACTGCTCAAGCCAGGACTCGAGCAAAGACTCAGGCATTATCCGGCCTTAAGTCTTTGTTAATAAACTTACAAACCAGAACATTCGACGGCACATTCTGGAAAAGCAGCTCCATTTCTTCACCCATAATGCGCATAACGTCCTGCATTTCACCAAATACTTGCGTACTCATGGTGTTGGTCAGAACCGTTAGTTCTGAATGCTGATTTAAACGCTCAATAAAATCTTTAATGGTATCCAGGTAATTTTCAGCCAGTGGATACAGCGACATTTCTACTGAAACTTGCATATTAAGCTCCCTTAAAACGATTTTCTGACAGTGATACCAAAACGACGTGGCTCACCGTATTGAACGTAAGTTTCTTCATTTTCATAACCAGTTCTGGGGTCGTTGGCAAAGTAAAAACCGCGAGTTTCGTAGTCTTCATCCGTTAAATTACGCCCCCATAAGCTAAAGTGCCAATCCTGATAATGATAGTTTAGCGCAAGGTGCAACACTGCCATGCTGTCCGCTTTTTGGTTATGCGAGTCAGAGAAGTAGAACTCGTCTTTCGCGTCGGCCTGAATCACCCACTGGAAGTTCTCGCCTAACCAACCTTCAAAGCCAATATTCAACTGATAATTAGGCGCTTGCGCTTGCTCCCGCCCGGTCATATCGGTGCCGTCTTCGGTAACAAAACCTTCAATTTCGGTTTTTAACCAGCTGGCCGAAGCGAAAACCGCCAACCAATCCGTAAACTGATTGCGAATTTCCGCTTCCAGACCGTAACCTGTGCCTTCAGCGGCGTTCTCAATGTAACCCACAAATGACTGGTCTCGGTTTACCCAGCCCTTGAGCTGCACATCGTCACGCCAATGGTAAAATGCGCTGACTCTTGAGGTTAAACGCCCATCGGCACTGCTGCCTTTTACGCCAAACTCGGTACTCCAGAGCGTTTCCGGAGCAAAGGTTGAGCGGTCTAACAAGTAGTTTTCTAATTCTTCCAGACCCTGATCTTCAGCTTTTCCTAAAGCTTCACCATTAACGCCACCGGCTTTGTATCCGCGCGCCAGAGTCGCGTACAGGTAACTGTCGTCAGACGCCTGATAGCGGACACTGAAATTACCACCCACCATGGTGTCTTCAGGTTCAGCGGTAATACCGCGACTGTCGAGGTAGTCATTGTCGTAACGTTCTACCCGCAAGCCAGTTATAGTACTAACCCGGTCACTCCAATGCTGAGTTAGCTCACCATAAATAGCAACGTGATTGCTATCATAGTCGCTGTTGAAAATGCTTGGCTGGCCTAAGTCCCAGTTAAAATAGTCACGTGTCAGCTGAACCGATTTGTCGTAATAGTACAAACCTAAAACCCATTCGCTATCAATACCAAACAGGCTTTCGGGCTCGTCGGATACCCAGCGAACTTCGGCGGTTTTGTCGTCACGGTCGCGGAAGTACGCGTCAAAAGCTGAGTATTCCCAGCCCGGAGCGATACCTTCATAGGTCCAGTCTTCGTCGTAAGCGTAGCCGGTGTCTGCATCCAGGTAGTTAACAGACATTTCCAGACGGCTGTTGTCAAAACCCAGGTAACTGAGCTGCAAGCGCAATGCCTGACTTTCTAAGCGGTCAAAACCCGGTTCATCGGACAAAGTTTCGCGGGTGTTGTCGAGACTAAACGCATCGTAGCCATTGTCGACATCGTTATAGTGCAGAACCGTTTGCAGCAACCAGTCTTTACTGAGCTCTGTATCCAGCTTGAAGCGCGCAGTGAGTTCGTCGCGCTGTTCCGTGTCATCACGCTCAAGATAGGTATTTTCAATGTAACCGTCTTGCTGAAACTGGCTGACCGAGAAGCGGGCGTTACCTAACAGCCCTAGGTTTCCGCCCATAGCAAGGCCGCCCATGGCTTCGGAATAGTTGCCTGCTGATAGCTGAAACTGGCCGTTAAAGTCGCTGCTCGGTGCGGTGCTGTCCAGCAACAATAAACCGGCCATAGCGTTCACGCCAAAACGTCCGCTTTGCGGACCGCGAAACACTTCCACGTGATCAATATCGAAAAGCGATGCGGCACTGCCTAATCCGCTGTAATCAATACCATCAATTATCAAACCGACCGAGGGCGTTACAGGATCAACAAACTGAGAGCGCTCGCCAATACCACGAATTTGAATAAACCGAGCCGTGGAAGTACCACCCGAGAAATTCACGTTGGCCAAACTGTTCAGAGTGTCTTGTAAATGCTGTGAGTGACGCTGTTGCATCGCATCTTTATCAATAATAGAAACGCTGCTGGTGGTTTCATTTAAGGTGCGGCGGTGAAAGTCACCACTCACTTCAATAATTTCAATGTCTTTTGTATCTTGTGTGTCCTCTGCTGCAAAGGCAAAAGCGGGAACACTGGATAACGCAGCGGCAATGCTGGCTGCTAAGTATGAATTGATTATTTTCATGGATCATTTCCTCAAAACAAAGTCAGAAACGATCCGGTAAGGCTGTATTAGACGGGTTTTCTACCATCCCTACGCCAGTATTAACCGGATCAGGTTTTAAGGGTTCGCTAATGCATCTCAGCCGTTGCCGGCACCCCTTGGTAAAGCGGCGTCAGTATAACGCAGCTTGTTAGTTAAACAAATTTACTTTCAGTGCAATTAAATAAAGGACAGAGCGTCGCCGTAAAGGTTTTCTAACGGTACGTCTTTAGCGACAAAGTCGTCGCGAATAACGCGTATCATTTCGAAACGGCCAGCCATGTAAATTTCACACTCAGGCAGACTTTGCTCACGGGCCATAACCGCGTGGTGCACTAAACCAATAGAATAAGCCCAGTTGTTATCCGCGTCTTCGACCACCGGATGATAATCAAAGTGCTCGTACTGGCTTGCTAAGCGTTCCAGTTCGTCATGCAAATACAGGTCGCTTAAGCTTTTTGCACCCCAGTAAAGTGTCAGAGGCCGCTCTGGCGACACACGTAAATGTTGCTGCAAAATAGAATAGGTATACGAGAAACCGGTGCCACCAGCAATTAACACTGCCGGCTTAGTGTTTTCCTGACGGTAAAACGCAATACCGTCCGGCGCATCAATTTCTAGTTCCCCATCGTCACGCACTTTATCCAACACTTCCATGGCATAGCTGTTGTCCGGCGTAGCGCCAACATGAAGTAACCACTCACTTTTATTGGACGGGCACGACGCAATACTGAAAGGCCGCTTATCTCGTTCGCCCATCACCACCATAAGGTACTGGCCTGCTTTAAACTCAACCGCCTGCGGCAATTGTAAACGCACTTCCCACACAGCATCCGCCAACTGGCGCGAAATTTTAGCTTTACAGGTCATTTGTTGACTCATTCACGACTCCATAATATTCAGTTCGTCCCACAGCTCGTCAACACGCTGTTTTACCTCATCGCTCATGACGATTGGTTCGCCCCACTCACGGTCGGTTTCACCCGGCCATTTATTGGTGGCGTCCATTCCCATCTTTGAGCCCAGTCCGGAAACCGGTGAAGCAAAATCAAGGTAATCTATTGGCGTATTTTCGACCAGGGTCGTATCACGTGCCGGATCCATCCGGGTTGTCATAGCCCAGATAACATCTTTCCAGTCACGCGCATTTACGTCGTCGTCACACACAATCACGAACTTGGTGTACATAAACTGACGCAAGAAAGACCAGACACCCATCATCACACGCTTCGCGTGACCCGGGTACTGCTTCTTCATAGTGACTACGGCCAAACGGTACGAACAGCCTTCCGGTGGCAAATAAAAATCGACAATTTCTGGGAATTGTTTTTGCAGCAACGGAATAAAAACTTCATTTAAAGCAACGCCCAGCACCGCAGGTTCGTCCGGTGGACGTCCGGTATAGGTGCTGTGGTAAATAGGATCTTTGCGGTGGGTCACATGAGTCACGGTAAACACCGGAAACTCATCCACTTCGTTATAGTAGCCGGTATGGTCGCCATAAGGCCCTTCTGCCGCCATTTCACCCGGCTCTATGTAACCTTCCAGAATGATTTCAGCGTGCGCAGGTACTTGTAAGTCGTTACTGAGACACTGCGTTACTTCGGTTTTGCTGTCGCGCAACAAACCGGCAAAGGCGTATTCCGACAAGCTATCAGGCACAGGGGTTACCGCACCCAAAATAGTCGCAGGGTCTGCGCCCAAAGCAACTGACACCGGGAACTTTTCGCCCGGATGCTGCTGGCACCATTCCTGGAAATCCAACGCGCCGCCGCGATGCGACAACCAGCGCATAATAAGCTTATTCGGACCCAAAAGTTGCTGGCGATAAATGCCTAAGTTCTGACGTTCTTTATGCGGACCTCGAGTTACCGTAAGACCCCAGGTCACCAAAGGCGCAACGTCGCCCGGCCAGCAGTGCTGAATAGGCAGCTTGGTTAAGTCAACGTCGTCGCCGCTCATAACCACTTGCTGGCACGGTGCCTTTTTAATGCTTTTTGGCGACATACTCAGCACTTTTTTGTACTTAGGCAGTAAATTCAACGCGTCGCGAAAGCCTTTAGGAGGCTCAGGCTCTTTTAAAAAGGCCAGCAATTTGCCCACATCCCGTAAAGCGGTTACTGACTCCTGACCCATGCCTAAAGCCACGCGGTCGGGTGTGCCAAACAAATTAGCCAATACAGGCATATCATGGCCTTTCACGTTTTCAAACAATAAGGCCGGGCCTTGTGCTTTTAACGTACGGTCTGATATTTCGGTAATTTCGAGGTAGGGATCGATCTCTTGTTGGATGCGCTTAAGTTCACCGCGCTCCTCGAGGAGCGCGATAAAGTCACGCAGATCTTGATATTTCATACGCCACTTAACTGTTGCGTTGACGTTTCATCGATTCGAAGAATTCGTCATTGGTTTTGGTCATCTGCAGACGGTCAATCAGGAATTCCATGGCCTCAACTTCGCCCATTGGATGCATGATTTTGCGCAGGATCCACATTTTTTGCAGCTCGTCCGGCGTAGTCAGCAACTCTTCGCGACGCGTACCTGAACGGTTGAAGTCGATGGCAGGGAACACACGGCGTTCAGCCAACTTACGGTTCAGATGCAGCTCCATGTTACCGGTACCTTTAAACTCTTCGTAGATGACTTCATCCATTTTCGAGCCGGTATCAATAAGCGCGGTTGCAATAATGGTTAAACTACCGCCTTCTTCTACATTACGCGCAGCTCCAAAGAAACGCTTAGGTTTGTGCAATGCGTTAGCATCCACACCACCGGTTAACACTTTACCGGAGCTTGGAATAACGGTGTTATAAGCACGGGCAAGGCGAGTAATTGAGTCCAGCAAAATCACTACGTCTTTTTTGTGCTCAACCAGGCGCTTGGCTTTTTCAATAACCATTTCGGCCACCTGAACGTGACGGCTGGCAGGTTCATCAAAGGTTGAAGCAACCACTTCGCCATGTACAAGACGGTGCATTTCGGTGACTTCTTCCGGACGCTCATCAATCAACAGAACAATCAGTTCAGCATCAGGGTGATTCGCCGCAATAGAAGTTGCAATATTCTGCAATAGTAAGGTTTTACCCGCTTTTGGTGGCGCAACAATAAGACCACGCTGGCCTTTACCTATTGGCGCTGATAAGTCCAGTACCCGCGCAGTGATATCTTCTTTACTGCCATTGCCGCGTTCTAAGTGAAAACGCTCTTCCGCGTGTAGCGGCGTTAAGTTTTCAAATAAGATTTTATTGCGGGAGTTTTCAGGCTTGTCGAAGTTAACTTCGCGAATTTTCAGCAGGGCAAAATAACGTTCGCTGTCTTTCGGTGGGCGAATTTTCCCGCCAATTGTGTCACCCGTACGCAGGTTAAAGCGACGAATTTGGCTTGGCGAGACGTAAATGTCGTCCGGGCCAGCCAGGTAAGACGAGTCGGCTGAACGCAAGAAGCCAAAGCCATCCTGCAAAATTTCCAGCACACCACCGCCGTGAATGTCTTCACCGCTTTTAGCGTGAGCTTTTAAGATAGCAAAAATGATGTCTTGCTTACGTAGGCGGGCCATATTCTCAAGGCCCATTGAGTCCGCGAGCTGAACCAGCTCGTTTACGGGTTTATCTTTAAGTTCTGTTAGATTCATAGGAGGGTTTTCGAGTTATCGATTGAACACAAAGCCTTTTTTTAATTTGACTCTAGAAAGTAAAACAATTGGAACATTCGGAATTCGCGAAGTGCGAAACCAGAAACAGACGTTTCATTTAAAAACAGGTTAACCGGTGGAGTTGGTGAACCCGTATGAACAGTTAATGAGCAGAAGTTATCACCAAAAAAGCGATTCGTCCAGTTTTCTCAACAAAAACGGCGCATAACACGCCGTTTTTTGACAATCATTAAATATGCTGGTCTAAAAACTCAGTCAATTGAGCACGTGATAATGCGCCCACTTTCGTTCCGACAACTTCGCCGCCTTTAAACAACAATAACGTTGGAATGCCACGAATATTGTACTTAGGTGGAGTTTGTTCATTATGGTCGACGTTCAGCTTACCAATAACTAATTTATCAGCGTACTCGCTGGCAATGTCATCAAGAATAGGCGCTACCATTTTACATGGTCCACACCACTCAGCCCAAAAGTCGACTAATACGGGTTTATCGGAATTTATGACATCAGCATCAAAACTGTCATCACTTAGCTGAACTATTACGTCACTCATGGTACTCTCCGCTACTTTCTTCGCGTGGAAATATTAGAATAGTATTATTTCTGTTTTTGAATACAAGCGCAAACTGATATGCTTATAACTTATGACTAAAAAACATCTTACAGAAACTCGCTTTGCTGATTTGGCGCTTCACCCCAAAATCCAGCAAGCAATATCCAGTGCCGGATTTGAGTATTGTACTCCAATTCAGGCGTTAAGTCTGCCCGTTGCTCTGTCTAACCGCGATGTTGCTGGTCAGGCTCAGACAGGTACAGGCAAAACCTTGGCATTTCTGCTGGCTACTTTCAACCGCTTAATGCAGAACGAATCGTCCGAAAAAACCGAATCGGGCCCACGCGCGCTGATTATGGCACCGACTCGGGAGCTCGCTATTCAGATAGCTCACGACGCGGATGCCCTCATTGAGCATTGCGGTTTGAAAATGGGCGTAATTTACGGCGGCGAAGGCTACGAAGGTCAAAAAGAACAACTGGCTGCACAACCAGACATACTGGTCGGCACCACGGGTCGTCTTATAGACTTTTATAAGCAGGATCTATTTAGCCTTAAAGATATTGAAGTTGTGGTGCTGGACGAAGCCGACCGCATGTTCGATCTGGGCTTTATTGATGACATTCGTTACCTGTTACAGAAAATGCCGGATCCATCCAAACGTCTGAATCTGCTGTTCTCTGCAACCTTGTCTTATCGTGTGCAGGAACTGGCGTACGAACACATGAATGCACCGACCAAGCTCGAAGTAGAACCGTTACAAAAAACGGCCACACGGGTAACTGAAGAACTGTTTTATCCTTCTAAACCCGAAAAGTTTCCGTTGCTACTGACATTAATAGAAGAAGACTGGCCGGATAAAGCCATTGTTTTCGCCAACACCAAGCACGGTTGCGAGAAAGTGCATGGCTGGCTGGTCGCGAACGAGCACCGTGCGGGTCTGTTAACCGGTGATGTTCCGCAGAAAAAGCGTTTACGCATTTTGGAAGACTTTGCCGAAGGAAAGCTCGACTTTTTAGTTGCTACCGATGTCGCAGCACGTGGTCTGCACATTCCTGAAGTAACCCATGTATATAATTTCGACTTACCGGATGACTGCGAAGACTATGTTCACCGTATAGGCCGCACAGGTCGCGCAGGCGCCAGTGGCGCTGCAATAAGCCTGGCGTGCGAAGAGTACGTATACAACTTACCGGCTATTGAAGACTATATTGGTCACACCATTCCGGTCACCAAATACGATGGCGATGCTTTGCTTTCTGATTTACGACGTCCGCGTCCAATTCAGCGCCGTCGTCGTCATAACTCAGGCGGAGGCAAGGGCAAACCTCGCGGCCGTCGCTCGGGACCTCCGCGCAACGCGTCATAATATGCCAGCCAAAAAGCGCAAACTTGCTGCCATCGACATGGGATCCAACAGTTTTCACCTGTTGATGGCAGAAGTTTCAATGACGGGGTTCTTTCCTAAACCCCGGATTCTTTCCCAGCATAAGCAGAAAGTTCGTTTAGCCGACGGCTTGAACGACAATGACAGCATAGACGACGCTGCCATTTCCCGTGGCATAGATTGCCTTACTCTGTTTGCCGAAGAGCTTAAGCGCTTCCAGCCTTTTGCAGTAAAAGCGGTAGCAACTGCGGCGCTGCGCAAAGCCAGTAATCAGAAAGAACTTCTTGCACGCTTTGAGTCGACATTAGGCTTCCCCATTGAAGTTATTACCGGAGAGAGTGAAGCTGAATTTATTTATGCCGGGGTTTGTAGTGCGTCACAATGCCGGGATAAAGTTCTGGTTATTGATATTGGTGGTGCCAGTACTGAGGTTGTAGCCGGTAATGGAACTCAGGCCAATGTGCTTCATAGTCTGGATATGGGCTGTGTGGTGTTTCAAAACCGTTTCTTTAAAGGTGGAGAAATTAACCCGGATAATGTAGAGCTGGCCATTCAGGCCGCTACCAAACTTATTAGGCCCTACATCGCTGATTATCAGCAGCATGGATGGCTACGAGTTCTTGGCGCCTCAGGTACTTTTCGTGCACTTACTGAAATAGCGGCGGCAGAGAAACAACCGGGGCTTACTCAAATCTGGTTAAGTGAACTGATTCAGCGTTGTATCCGGCAGGGGCAAGTTGAGTGTCTGAATTTTGCCGGATTACGTGATGACCGCCGCACTGTTCTAATGGGCGGAATCACTATACTTTTGGCGGCACTGAAAGCACTTAGTGTGGACGATTTTGAGGTGACTACAGGCGCGTTACGCGAGGGGCTACTCGCGCAACTTGCCAATGAAATAACAGCTTAGCCTTTCTTCGTTGCCAGACGTTCAGCTACCGATTTTGCAAAGTAGGTAAGAATGCCGTCAGCACCTGCCCGCTTGAAACCCAGCAAACTTTCTTCAATAACGTCCTGACCCAGCCAGCCATTTTTAATGGCCGCCTGGAGCATGGCGTATTCACCACTGACCTGGTACGCAAAAGTCGGCACGCCAAAGGTATCTTTTGCACGGCGCACAATGTCTAAATAAGGCATGCCCGGCTTCACCATCACCATGTCAGCGCCCTCCTGAATATCCAGTGCAATTTCCTGCAGAGCTTCGTCTGAATTAGCCGGGTCCATCTGATAGGTCTTTTTGTCAGCTCCCTTCAGATTGCCGGCAGAGCCGACCGCGTCGCGGAATGGGCCGTAAAACGCGCTGGCATATTTAGCCGAATACGCCATAATTTGAGTGTTGATAAAGCCTTCGGCTTCCAGTGCTGAACGAATAGCGCCAATACGCCCGTCCATCATGTCCGACGGAGCCACAACATCTACTCCGGCACGCGCGTGAGACACCGCCTGCTTTACCAGAACCTCAGTGGTAATGTCATTGACTACATACCCGCTGTTATCAAGAATGCCGTCCTGACCATGGATGGTAAAAGGATCCAAAGCAACATCGGTCATTACTCCTAGCTCCGGAAAGTCAGCTTTTATGGCTTTGACTGCACGCTGAGCCAGACCGTTATCGTCATAAGCCGCCTCAGCCATCTCCGACTTAGCCGAAGCAGGAGTCACCGGGAATAAAGCGACCATAGGAATACCTAACTCAACCAACCGAGCGCACTCTTGCAACAACAGGTCAATGCTCACACGGTCAACGCCGGGCATTGAACTGACCTGCTCACGCTGATTCTCACCTTCGAGAACAAACATAGGGTAAATTAAATCGTCCACGCTTAATTGGTTTTCTGCCACCAGCCGGCGGCTAAAGTCATGGCGGCGTAAACGTCTTAGGCGTCTGCCCGGGAAAGCACCCTGATTTGTCATTCTTGACTCCTGATTGATTACTGCACCGCTAATCTGTCACGGCCTTCATGTTTAGCCGCATATAGCGCGTCGTCGGCGGCTTTAAAAAGCTCATCTACATTATCAAAAATACGTACGCTAGTGGAGATCACACCAATACTTAGCGTGATCTTAAGCAAACCAGCATCGGTTTTAAATTCGGTATTACGAACCTTTTCCAGTAACTGACTGGCAAAAGCTTCAGCCTCCTGAAGGTCGGTTTCCGGCAAAATAATGGCAAACTCTTCACCACCATAACGGCAGACAATATCAGCGGCTCGTTTAGCGTGCTGCTGCATCAATTTTGCCAACTGCTGCAGAATCTGGTCTCCGGCAAGATGACCATAGGTATCGTTAACTGGTTTAAAATGGTCGACGTCGACCATCAGTAATGCAAGCGGTAACTCGCGGCGTAATGTGCGCCGCAGTTCACGTTCCAGATGCTGTTGGAAATAACGGCGGTTATACAAACCGGTCAACGGATCTTCCGTATTCTTCTGTTCCAGCTCTGTGTTAACGTCCTGGAGCTCGCGCAGAGCAACTTGTAGCTCGAACGTACGTTCATCAACACTTTCTTCCAGTTCGCGGTTATGACGTTGCTCGGCCTGCAGCCGCTCTTTACGTTGCTCGCTGTAGCGTACGGCCAGAACCCAGGACAACAGCAGAATTTCAATACCTGAACCTATCATAATGGCATGACGCTGAATGAACATGCTGTCGATGATGCCGAGATACCCGAGAGAATTCACAACTACAGAAACGAGCAAGCTACACCAGGCTAGGGTGAAAATGCGGGCGTAAACAAAACCCTTACGCCACATATATACGCCCACAACCAGCAGGAATAAACAACCAGGTACAGCTAAACTCAACAACACATGAATGCTAACTCGATAGTTGGCAAAAATAGCAATTAGCAGACTCAAACCAGCAAGGAATGCCATCACCATTAACCCTCTGCCCCAAGTGTATCGATAACGTTTTAGTTCAAGGAGCTGATAAGCAAACAAGGCAGCGGTCAGAAAGGTTAGACTACCAAATATAGGAATTCCCTTATCCTGCAAATACAGAGAGTCAGGCCATAAATAATGAAAGCCAAGCCCCTCTAATGACAGCATCAATCCGGCAAAAAATAACGTGTAAAGCGAATACACACCAAATTCGGGCTCGCGCGATGCAATAAAACCGAAAAGGTTATAAACCGCCATACAAAGCAGTACGCCAAAGTAAATTCCTTCGGCAATACGACGATTCATTTGTGTCTCAAAAAAACCAACTTCGGTACGCACGGCAATAGGCAAACGCATTGAACTTTGCGTATTGGTCTTGATATAGATTTCACCGCCGATGTCGTTGGGTAAAGGAACCGCAAATTCTGACGTTGGTATTGGACGCTCGTCGAAAGGCAAAGTGTCACCCATTCGATAAGTTCTTACCCCTTCCGGACTCATGATATAAATGGTCAGCTCATCGAGCAAAGGGTAGGCAATATGCAGAATACGGTCGTAAGGCTTAGCCTCGAGTTTAAAGCGAAACCAATATTCATCCGTGGTGTAACCAAAGGAGGCCCGGTCTGTATCCAGCTTACGCCAGTCAGTTGGAGGTAAGCTTTTTGCGGTTTCTAAGTCCAGCTTTTGCTGACTGTTAGTGTATTCAATTGACAGTTCTGACTGGCTCTCAGGAAGTATTTGCGCTGCCGCAGCGGATGCAGAAAAAAGCAGAGCCACTAGAGCTAAAAATAGCCACAGCAGTGCACTTACTCCGGAAGTTTTAGTCACTGTTCTCTCCCAGCCCGAAAAACCGTTCCGTATTAGCATAGGTCAGCTCGGCTAAATGCTTTACCGACACGTCAAGATAATGAGCCAGAGCTTCTCCAACTACTGGTAAAAGCGCAGGCTCATTCATTTTAGGACGCGGCTTCAGCCCCCGCGGTAATAAAAACGGTGCATCCGTTTCAAGTACCAACCTGTTCAGAGGCAAATACGGCAAAGCTGACACCAGTTCCTGGTTACGTCGCTCATCACATACCCAACCGGTAATGCCAAACCAATGGCCTCGCTCGGCATAACGGTTCAGCGCTTCAACGCCACCGGTAAAGCAATGAGTTAAGCAGGGTGTTGAGTCATTACAATACTGGTTTAACAGCTCTATTTGAAGGTCGATTGCATCGCGTTCGTGCAAATACAGCGGAAGGCTTAGCTCGTTAGCCAGCTCAATTTGAGCAACGAATACTTCTTCCTGAACATCGCGGGGAGAAAAGTTCCGGTTGAAATCCAGACCACATTCGCCAATAGCCACAACATAAGGCAACCCGGCCAATTCCCGTAACTGCTCTTTGTAATTTGCTGGCGCCTCGCCGGCATCGTGTGGGTGAATACCCACGGTCATCAGCAACTTCTCAGGAAACTGCTGACACAATTTAACGGCTTGCTCAGCCTCTTCAATAGAGGTCGATATAATCAGCTGCTTTTTCACATTGTCCTGCTCTGCACGAGCCATAACCCCGTCCAGATCGCTCAACAACCTTTTGTTGGTTAAATTCACTCCGGCATCAAACCACATCGTCGTCTTCCTGCTGGGTGGGTGTATACCAACGGCTAACTTGTAAGCCTAACTCAAACAACAACCACATAGGTATTGCCAATAACGTTTGGGAAATAACATCGGGTGGGGTTAGCAACATACCAATAGCAAACGCACCAACAATAATGTAAGGCCGTTTTTTAGCCAGTGACTCACGGGTACAGGTACCGGTCCAGATCAACAGCATAATGGCAACCGGCGTTTCAAAGGCAATACCAAAAGCAACAAAAATAGCCAGAATAAAGTCCAGATAACGGGAGATGTCGGTGGCAACCGTGACCCCCTCCGGCGCTGCACTGCTGAAAAATGCCATGGCAAGAGGCAGAACCACAAAATAAGCAAAGCCAATACCGGCATAAAACAGCAAAGTACTGGTAGCCAAAAGCGGAATTACTAAGCGCTTCTCTCGACCATACAAGCCCGGCGCTATAAAGCCCCATATTTGCCACAGTAAATAAGGGACGGTAAGAGCCAGAGCCACGACCAAAGTTAATTTAAAAGGGGTAAAGAACGGCGCCGCAACGTCTGTGGCGATCATTTGCGAACCAACCGGCATGTTCATCAGCAGGGGCTGGGCGACAAAATGATAAATATCATTGGCAAAGTAAGCGAGCGCAGCGAACACAACCAGAATAACCAATACCGAGCGTAATAGTCGGCTTCTGAGCTCCAGCAAATGATTTAATAAAGGGGAGTCACTCATTACCTTTACCCACATCGGTTCCGGGTTTTTCTTTGGGTTCGGAATCTGGCTTAGAATAGGGTCGCTGAACCTCTTCTGCCGCACTTCTTAATTCGACTAGCGAGCGTTGCAGTTCCGGACTTAAATTTTCAAGGTCCTGACTCTCAGCTTGTTTCAAATGTTCGTGCAGCTCTTTAATACGCAGTTCATGGTCAAGCTCATTCTGTACTTTTTGAGAGTACTGCTTAATACTCGACAAGGTTCTCTGAAAGCCACGAATAGCCGAAGGCAGGCGCTCGGGACCAAGCACCAGCAAGCCGACTATCGCAATCAGCAATAACTCCCAGAAACCAATATCGAACATTTAAGATTTCCCGGATTTATCCGAATTGGACTTATCGTCATGTTCTTCTTTGTGCTGCAAAGAGTCGTCTTTATCTTTGCTGTCATCTTCGTCGCCCATAGACTTTTTAAAGCCTTTTACCGCATTACCTAAGTCTGAACCCAGGCTACGCAGACGCTTGGTGCCAAACAGCAATACAACAATGACCAACAAGATGAGTAACTGCCAAGGTGATACACCCATGTTATTTCCTACCGTTTAAGTTAAACAAATTCACTATTCTTTGTTTTCGGGCGAGTGCGCCAGGCCATAAGGCCCAGAAGTACAGTGACAATACCCGCTCCAATCGTCACTTCTGAAAGCTCAGTCTGGTTCCAGAGCAGAGTCGTACAAATTAAGCCGCTGCCGGTTAACACAGTCCAGAACAGCGACGTCGATGCTTGTCTTTGTGTTAATAACTGCTGCTTACGTAACTCTCGCTCGCGCTCATCAATATTATGTTGTTGACGAAGGTTTTCATACAACATCATTGGCATTTCCGGCAGTTTTTCCGCCCAGTACGGCGCGTTCTCTTTTACCGACCGCACAATCGCCCGCCAGCCCAGCTGTTCCTTCATCCAGCGTTCAAGGAAGGGTTTGGCGGTTTTCCATAAATCCAGCTCCGGGTACAACTGACGCCCCAAACCTTCAATGTACAACAGGGTTTTCTGCAGTAATACCAGCTGCGGTTGAACTTCCATCTCAAAGCGTCGCGCCGTATTAAATAAGTTAATCAGCACATGCCCGAATGAAATTTCCGCCAACGGCTTCTCAAAAATAGGTTCACAAACCGTTCTTATGGCAGACTCAAACTCTTCAATATTGGTGTGTTTGGGTACCCAGCCTGAATCAACATGCAGCTCCGCAACTTTGCGGTAATCGCGGTTAAAAAATGCCAAAAAGTTTTCAGCTAAATAACGTTTGTCGTCGCGGTTCAGAGTTCCGACAATACCAAAATCAATACCAATGTAGCGCGGATTCAATGGGTCATCTTTCGCCACAAAAATGTTGCCAGGGTGCATATCGGCATGGAAAAAACTGTCGCGGAATACCTGAGTGAAAAAGACTTCAACACCCCGCTCAGCCAGTTTTTTCATATCTACGCCGCGGGCTTTCAGGGTGGCAATATCACTCACCGGAATGCCATCAATGCGTTCCATTACCATCACGTTGTGGCGACTGTAGTCGCTGTAAACCACCGGAATGTATAACATGTCGGAGTTTTCAAAGTTGCGTTTCAGCTGTATCGCGTTACCGGCTTCGCGCATTAAGTCCAGCTCATCCAGCAGGGTTTTGCGATACTCTTTAACCACTTCTTTAGGTTTTAAACGCCGCCCGTCGGGCAAATGGTGTGCAGCTACCGAAGCCAGGGTTTCCATCAATTCTAAATCCGCATTAATGGTCTCGCGAATATCCGGGCGAATAACTTTTATGACAATATCCGTTAACTCACCGTCTCTGGTCTTCAGTTTCCCGGTGTGCACCTGAGCAATTGACGCTGACGCTAAAGGCGTTGTGTCAAAATCTGAAAAACAGTCATGGATGCTCTGCAAGCCTAAGGACTTTTCGATAATACGCTGTGCGGCATGACCATCGAAAGGAGGAACTTTGTCCTGCAGGCGTGCCAGTTCAATTGCAATATCAGGCGGTAATAAGTCGCGGCGGGTTGAGAGCATTTGCCCGAACTTGACCCACACCGGGCCCAGCTCTTCCAGTGCCAGTCTTAAACGCACACCGGCAGGCTTGTCTTTATGCTTATTAGGCAACCAGAAAAAAGCATGGCGGCCTAAACGGATAGTCCAGGGCAACCAACCCGCAGGGATAAGATCATCTAACCCGTAACTCAGTAGTGTTTTGGTGATTTTGTAAAAGCGGCGCGTCCGCATCATTAACCCTTCTTCTCACGACACTGGCGTTCAAGGCGCTCGATTTGAGCCCGCAGCTGTTGTAAATCGGTTTTAAACTGGTCAAATTCAGCTCTTACCGGTAATAATTTCTTCTCTTCGGTCAACACACCATGCACCCAGCGCTGCTGCTGTTGCCAATGTGTTTTTACCTGCTCACGGCTACGTCGCCACAGCTTTCCCAGCCAGTAGGCAGGCGCGTCACCAACGGTTTTCGCGAGCTCAGCTTCCCAGTCAACGTTCAGCGACTTAAACAAGCTAACCACTTGTTGCGCCAGCATGGGGTCACCATCAATATCCAGTAAGTCCGCTTTTATCAGCCGCGTGAGGTTAGCGGTATCCTGCAACTCCGGCAATACACCCATTTCTGTTGCAATACGGCAATCTACTTCGCTGTCATCAGAGGTACTAAGCTGAACACCATGGGCATCGACACTCACAGTGACTTCAAAGGGCAGTTCCTTCAGATGAAAACGCAGGCGCTTACCGTCCAGCCGCCGCAAACGTTCCGCCGATTCCGGGTCACGGTGCAGCACATTGTTTGCTAACTTCTCGACCAACAAGATTGGAATAAGCGGTAATAACGTCATCAGAACTTATACCCTCGGTGCAGTGCAACCACGCCACCAGTCATGTTCTGGTAGTCGACTTTTTCGTAACCAGCTGCTTCCATCATTGACTTCAGTGTTTCCTGGTCCGGGTGCATACGGATAGATTCCGCCAAATACTGATAGCTGTCAGAGTCGTTAGCAACAACCTGCCCCATTTTTGGCAAAATGTTGAACGAATAAAAGTCGTACACCTGATTCAAGGTAGCCGATACCGGCTTAGAAAATTCAAGAATTAATACCCGACCGCCAGGTTTCAGTACCCGCAACATAGAGCGAAGAGCTTTGTCTTTGTCGGTGACATTGCGCAAACCAAAAGCAATGGTAATAACATCAAAGGTATTGTCATCAAACGGAAGTTCTTCCGCGTCAGCCTGCACGTAACGAACATTGCCAATAATGCCTCTGTCACGCAGCTTGTCACGACCCACTTTCAGCATAGCGTCGTTAATATCGGCCAGCACAACTTCGCCCTCAGCACCAACACGGCGTGAGAACTGAGCCGTTAAGTCGCCAGTTCCGCCGGCAATATCCAATACTTTCATACCACGGCGAACACCACTGCAGTCAATGGTATAACGCTTCCATAAACGATGAATACCAAACGACATTAAGTCGTTCATAACATCATATTTTGCCGCTACCGACTGAAAGACATCAGCGACCAGGTTTTTTTTCTGATTACGGGCGACTTTTTGATACCCAAAATCAATGGATTCTTCGTTTTTATCGTTCATTCAACTATCCCGAACTGATTTTGTACTAGTGTACTTGATGATCACACCTGAGCATAGTGGTCACGACGCGGTAACCAACGCTCAATTAGCGCTTCTGCGCTTTGCGGATAATGCTCTAATACGTGCTGAGCAATATTTTGGGCTTCTGGTATTAACGCTTCATCGCGCTCTAAGTCAGCCACTTTTAATTCAGCTAACCCTGTCTGCCGGTGGCCTAGCAATTCACCCGGCCCACGAATTTCCAGATCGCGCTGTGCAATCACAAAACCGTCGTTACTTTCGCGTAAAACGCCCAGCCTCTGCTGTGCAGTTTGCGATAACGGACTGTGATACAGCAGCACGCAATGACTGGCTACAGAGCCCCGGCCAACGCGGCCGCGCAACTGGTGTAACTGAGCTAAGCCCAGCCGTTCCGGGTTTTCAATAATCATGAGCGACGCGTTGGGAACATCCACCCCAACCTCTATGACCGTCGTTGCGACCAATAAGTCAATATCACCCGCTTTAAACGCCTGCATCACCTGTTCTTTCTGCTCATGTTTAAGCCGGCCATGCACCAGGCCAATACTCAAGCCCGGCAATTGCTCCTGCAAGTCATTGGCGGTGTCTTCTGCCGCCTGACATTCAAGTACATCGGACTCTTCAATAAGGGTACAAACCCAATACGCCTGACGGCCTTCAGTGGCACAGACCTCCCGCACACGCTCCACAATTTGTTCCCGACGGGTATCCGGAATGGCAACCGTGGTTACCGGTGTGCGTCCGGGCGGCAATTCATCAATAACTGATGTGGCTAAATCCGCATACGCTGTCATAGCCAAAGTTCGCGGGATGGGTGTTGCAGTCATAATTAACTGGTGAGGATGCACGCCGGCCTGAACGCCTTTTTCGCGTAATTGTAACCGCTGGTGCACACCAAAACGGTGCTGTTCGTCAATAATCACCAATGCCAGGCGCCGATACTCAACATCCGCCTGAAACAACGCGTGGGTACCAACCAGTAAATGAATATCTCCCTGCTTTAACTGTGCCAGCAATTCCCGACGGGACTTACCTTTGGATTTGCCGCTCAACCAAGCGACATTAATACCCAGGGGCATCAGCCACTGGCTAAAAGTAATGGCGTGCTGTTCAGACAAAAGCTCGGTCGGCGCCATTAAAGCCACCTGATATCCAGCTTCAATGGCTGCCAGAGCGCTGAGCGCAGCAACCAGAGTTTTGCCTGAGCCGACATCACCCTGCACCAGTCGCATCATTGGCTGACCTTGCGCCATATCGCTGGTAATTTCTTTCACCACTCTTGTCTGCGCGCCAGTGGGTGAAAACGGCAACTGCTTTAAAAATGCCTCTTGTAACGCACCATTGCCTTTTATGGTAAAGCCCGCCTGAGCCTGTCGAGCCTGGCGTAACTGCAGCAAACTTAACTGGTGAGCAATAAGTTCTTCCGATGCCAGGCGCTGCTGCGCGGGATGCTCGCCTTGCTCCAGCAGTGCCAGGGGAACATCCACCGGCGGCCGGTGCAGAGTCAAAATAGCCTGCTCTAAAGAAAGTTGATGGGGTCTTAAATTTTCAGGCAGCAGTTCAGGTAAAGAGCCGGGCTGAAGGTACGTCAGTGCCTGCTCGATGATCTTGCGCAAAATTCCCTGAGTCACGCCTTCTGTCATGGGGTAGACCGGCGTCAGAGTTTCCTGCATATTCAATGGCTCGCCAGCTTTGACCATTCGGTACTCGGGGTGAACCATCTCCCAGCCGGTCATGCCCCGACGCACTTCGCCAAAGGCTAGTAACTGCGTGCCTTGTGCGAATTGCTTTAGCTGAGCCGCGCTAAATTGAAAAAACCGCAGACTGATACTGCCGGTTTCGTCGCTGGCCTGACAAATCAGCATACGCTTACGACCGTACTTGATATCGGCGTGCCGCACCGTGACCAAAACATTGGTCGCCACACCCGCACGTAAATTTGCAACGTCAGTTACCTGAGTACGATCCTCGTACCGCAACGGCAGATGCAACAGTGCATCACTGACAGAGGCTAAGCCAAGCTTGCGCAGCTTAACCGCAACCTTTTCGCCCACACCTTTAAGTACCGTCAGTGGAATGTGCTGCAGTCCTTTTACCGCCACCTTTGCTCCTTATCTTGCGCGCATCGCCAGCCACCAGGCTTCATCAGCGACAATTTGTCCATTTTCATCCAGCTCCGGGTAAGGCATATTCTTACGTTTACACGCCTTTGCATAAATTGGATGACCACCTTCAAATAACACCCTGTGCCGCTCTTCGGCGCTGATATGTGTTTTATCGTATAAGCCAGCTTGCTCTCGTTGTCGCTGCGCTTCATACAGCATCACCGCGCCAGCAACAGAGACATTCAGTGACTGTACCATGCCTACCATAGGAATCATTACGTGATAATCAGCAATATCCAAAGCTTCATCGGTAACGCCATACTTTTCCTGCCCCAGCAGAATTGCGGTTGGTTTGGTGTAGTCCACTTCACGAAAATCCACCGAGTGTTCCGAAAGGTGAGTCACCACCACTTGCATGCCCCGACCTTGAGTTGCCTCCAGCGCTTCACCAACCGTTTTATGATTATGTATTTTCACCCAGTTTTGACTGCCAAGCGCAGTACCACCCGACAAACGCGCCTTTTTGGTCAGCCATATGGCGTGCATTTCATGTACACCTATCGCATCTGCTGAGCGAACCACCGCAGACAAGTTATGGTTTTTATGCACGTTCTCCATGACAACGGTAAGGTCTGGCTGACGTTTGTCCAACATTTGGTTAATTCGTTGATATCGTTCAGGACTCATTGCTTTTTTATGAAAATAGGACTAGATATAAGCAGTATACCCGAGAGATTCGGTCAGAACTAACCCTATGCTCCACTCAGGATAATAAGAATAACAATGTCGTACTCCTACATTGCGCGGCAACCTATTTTAACCAGAGACCAAAAAGTTTTTGGTTATGAACTGCTGTTCCGCAACAGTACTGAAAACAGTTTTCCGAATATTGATCCTAACGAGGCCACCTCTAAACTGCTTTTGCAGCAACATTTACTGGGTGACATTCAGACGCTTTGTATGGGAAAGCAGGCATTTATCAATTTTCATGCCCGTACTTTGCTAAATGACTTCCCTTCTTTCCTCAACGCCCGCACCGTGTGGGTAGAGCTTCTGGAAACCGTGGGGGTTGATGCGCCTTTATTAGAAGCATGCAGTGCCACTCGCGCCAAAGGTTACCGAATTGCATTGGATGATCATGATTTTGCCGGGCAATGGGAACCTCTCATTCCTATGATCAATATGGTGAAAGTTGATATCCAGGAGCAAGGTTTAGAGCTTGATGAAAAAATTCGCTTCTTTAAAGAAAAGGGCGTTCCACTGCTCGCCGAGCGGGTTGAAACCCGGGACGAGTTCGAGCGTTGCCTGGAGTTAGGCTTTGATTATTTTCAGGGCTTTTTCTTCGAAAAGCCGCAAATAGTCCAGCAAAAATCGCTCGCGCCTAACCGCATTAGTATGCTGACATTGTTGTCTGAGGCGCATAAAAAAGAGCTCGACTTAGATACCATACGACAGGCCATTGAGCAGGACTTATCACTCACTTACAGCTTGCTTAAACTGGTCAACAGCGCACTATACGGCGGCCGCAAGAAGATTGAAAACATCCAGCATGCCCTGGTCTATTTGGGTACTACCGAAATTCGCCGTTTTATCACTCTGATTGTTTTAGCTAATGTGTCAGCAGGGCAGCCTGAAGAGTTGACCATTAAATCGGTCACCCGAGCGCGCTTTATGGAATTGGTTACGGTTGAAATTCTTAACGAAAAGCACCGTTCCAGTGCTTTTTTAACAGGCATGCTGTCATTACTGGATATCATTTTGGGCGTATCTATGCAGGAGGTGCTTAGACAGCTTCCGTTGTCTTCAGAAATTACAAAAGCATTGAAAAACCGCGAGGGTGTATGGGGGTATCTGCTGCAAATGACCGAGCTTTATGAGCGCGGCGAGTGGAAAGCTCTGGATAAGCACCCGCTAAAACAAAAATTGAACGGCACCGATATTGGCCAGCTTTATATCGATGCCAGCCAGTGGTGCCGTTTAGCCCTATTCTAAATGCCCTAGCTCATCCGTTTACGAGATACTTCATAGATATCCGTACGACGATCCTTTTTATTGGTCACTGAACCTTCATGGTGCAAATAACGCAGCTCATCCAGATTTAAGTCTGAGAACATTAGCATTTCCGTGTTCGGCGTGGTCTCCGACATGATCGCGTCATGCGGGAAGGCGAAATCCGAAGGAGAGAATACTGCCGACTGCGCATATTGCACATCCAGACTTTCCACTTCAGGCAAGTTGCCCACGCTACCGCAAATCACCACATAACACTCGTTCTCTACCGCACGGGCCTGAGCGCAATGTCGTACACGCAGGTAGGCGTTACGGGTATCGGTCCAGAACGGTACAAACAGAATTTCTAATCCTTCGTCCGCCATTATGCGGCCCAGTTCAGGGAACTCCACGTCATAGCAAATTAAAATGCCAATGCGTCCGGCGTCGGTATCGAACACTTTAACTTCGTTGCCGCCTTCAATGACCCAGTCGCGCTTTTCGTGCGGGGTAATATGCAATTTGTACTGCTCTTCTACCGAGCCATCGCGACGACACAAATACGAGACGTTATAAATACTATCTCCGTCCTGCACCGGCATCGACCCGGTAATAATATTGACGTTATAGCTGACTGCCATTTGCGACATTTCACGCTTAAACAGATCGGTGTACCCAGCCAGAAAACGAATTGCGTCCATTTGCTGACTCTGGTCAGTTAGCCCCATTAACGGCGCATTGAAAAACTCCGGAAAGACGGCAAAGTCGCTTTGATAACCCGACAGCGCATCAACAAAGTACTCCACCTGCTTCAGCAACTCTTCTACCGACTCCACCGAGCGCATTTGCCACTGCACCGCGCCTACACGGACGTTCTGAATACGAGTTGTCAGAATATTGTCTGAAGGCTCGTACAGGAAGTTATTCCACTCCAGCAATGTGGCAAAGCCGCGTGACTTTTTATCCTCCGGAAGATACTTACCCAACAGGCGCTTTACGCTAAAGTCATTCGCCAGCTGAAAGGTCAGAATGGGGTCATAAATTTCACGCCGCTGCACTTTGTCCAGATACTGACTTGGCGTCAGCTCATTTGCATATTTGTGGTAATTGACAATACGACCACCAGCCAGAATGGCGCGCAGATTGGCCTGCCGGCACAACTCTTTACGTGCGTCGTACAAGCGACGCCCCAGACGATAACCGCGATACTCCGGATGAATTAAGACATCCAGCCCATAAAGCGCGTCACCTTTTTTATTGTTAAGAATGGCCTCTCTGTGGCCAATTAAATCGTCATAGGCGTGAGGGTTGGAAAACTTGGTGTAGGCCACCTTAACCGTTAAGGCGACACCAACAATGCGGCCATTATCCTCCAGACAAAACTGACCTTCAGAAAAATCCTTTATCAGCTTTTCTATGGTGAACTGGCTCCAGGAGCCACCTATGTCTGTGTAGACAGCATCCATTAATTCTTTTAACTGTTCGTAATCTTCCAGCCGCAAATTTCGTATTTGCAAATGCAGTTCATCGGGGCTCATTATCTTTATCCTGATCTAAAACAACTTTACCGACAGTCTACACGTAATTGGAATAAGGTTGCATCAGGATAATTAGCTGTATAAACTTCTGGACGTCCAAATAAAAATAAGAAGGCTGACACATGACCAATGCTTCGCCACAACCGGCTAGCGCTAAAGCGCTATTACCTCTCGCATTATTCTTGATCCTGTTCTTAGGAACCGGATTGTATTTTCAAAGCGAAGGGGTCGAATACGCGTTTTACCAATTACCCAGCCCGGTTGCGATTCTGCCGGCCATAGTCCTTGGTATTTTACTCAGTAAGCAGGCATTTGAAGAGCGCATCGAAACCTTCGTTGGCGGCGTTGGCGACAACAACATTATTACCATGTGTCTCATTTACTTGCTGGCGGGTGCGTTTTCGACGGTGGCAGAGGCAACCGGTGGGGTCGACGCGATGGTGGCGCTTGGGCTAAATGTTATTCCGGCTTCTTTCCTGCTGCCCGGGTTGTTTATTATTGCCGGGGTTATCTCTACCGCTATGGGCACCTCTATGGGCACACTGGCGGCGCTGGCTCCGGTGGTTCTGGGCATTGGTGAAGCAACCGATATTAGCTTGCCGCTGCTGGCCGGGGTACTTGTTAGCGGTGCCATGTTTGGCGATAACTTATCCATTATTTCAGACACCACCATTGCAGCAACTCGTACACAGGGCTGTACCATGCGGGACAAATTCCGCGCGAACTTAAAAATTGCCATACCCGCGGCTATCTTTACCGTAATTTGGTTAGTCACTTACGACACCAGCCAGGTGCCTTTAGAAATTCCGGAAGCCAACTTGTGGCTGTCATTACCTTATTTCATCATTATTGTTTTAGCGGTTATGGGGCTTAATGTTTTTGCCGTACTCGGGCTTGGCATTGTATTAGCAGCCGCTTTTGGCATGTTCACTGTCGACTACGAATGGGTGGCTTTTAGTCAGGATATCTACGAAGGTTTTGGCAGTATGCAGGAAATCTTCCTGCTGTCGCTGCTCATTGGTGGCTTATCGGCGTTAATTCGTCAGCAAGGGGGACTCGCCTTCTTAGCGGGCTTTGTCGAAAGCGCAGCAAATAAGGTCAGTAAACACAAGCAGCGGGCATCGGCTATTGGTGTGGCCGCCCTGACAGCTCTGACAAATTTATGCGTCGCCAACAACACCGTCAGCATCTTATTGGCCGGAGAAGTTAGTAAACGCCTGGCCAAAGTGGGGAATTTAGCGCCGCGCCAAAGCGCCAGCTTATTGGATATTTTTGCCTGCGTCGTGCAAGGAGCTTTGCCTTACGGAGCACAGGCATTATTGATGGGAGCCAGCTTTAAAATCTCGCCGCTATCGGTCAGTCTGCATACGGGGTATTGCTTTATTCTGGCAGCCGTGGCTATTGCTATTATCATCTGGCGCCGCCCTCTGGAAGACAGAGAGCCAACACCGGAATCAGCTTAGTTAATAGGTACTGGGCAGCTCCATAATACCGTCAATTTCAATCTGCGCGCCTTTCGGCAACTGCTTTACGCCGATAGCCGCGCGAGCCGGATACGGTTCTCTGAAATGCTTCGCCATGACTTCATTTACAATGGCAAACTGCCCCAGATCGGTCAGGTAAATCTGTACCTTTATCATGTCCTGCAGTTCGCCGCCGGATGCCTCACAAACAGCCGTCAGGTTTTTAAACACCTGCTCGGCCTGGGCCGTGAAGTCTTCGCTAACGAGCTCCATACTTTCAGGAACCAGAGGAATTTGTCCGGAAAGGTATACTGTCGTACCAATTTTTACCGCCTGCGAATAAGTGCCGATAGCTGCTGGCGCTTTATCCGTTGAAATAATCACTTTAGACATATTACTTCCTTAAGCGCGTCACGCGCTGAACATCCGGCATCTTGCGAATATGACGGATCACATCCGCTAAATGCTTACGGTTTTTTATCGTTAAAGCCACATCAATGAAATAAATGTTGGCATCAATTTCTTCGGTCTGCAGACCATCAATATTGCAGCCCGTGGTTGCAATAGCCGATGTTAACTTAGCCAGCACGCCCTGATTATTGACAATTTCAATGCGAATTTCAGAAATAAACTCGGCTTCGGGTTTGTTATCCCACTCAACCGGGAAGTAACGCCCCGGGTCATCTTCATGGCCACGAACGTTTTTACACTCACGACGATGAATAACCAAACCTTTACCCGGACTCACATGGGCAATGATATCGTCGCCCGGAATGGGGCGACAGCATTTGGCAAAACTGACCAGCAGGCCTTCGGCGCCTTTAATCGAGAGGCTTTTTTGTGATGCGTTGTCATCTTTTATCGGTTGTAAGTCGCCTAAAAGCCGCTTCGCAATGGCCACCGACATCATATTGCCCAGCCCAATTTGTTTCAGCAAATTCTCACGGCTATCAATTTTTGTTTCCTGCAATACCCGCTTAAATTCCGCCTCTGGAATTTCGTCGTAACTGACCTGCCCGAGTGCTGAGCGAAGTAAGCGCTCACCCAACTGTTGCGCTTCGTCAGCTTCCTGACTTTTCAGGTACTGGCGAATTTTAGCCCGGGCTTTACCGGTTACCACAAAGTTTAACCAGGCAATATTCGGCCGCGAGTTAGGTGCTGTTTTTATCTCAACCGTTTGCCCGGTTTCCAGCGGTTTACTCAACGAATAAGTACGATGGTTAACTCTCGCACCAATACAGGTGTTACCAACGTCGGTGTGCACAGCGTAGGCAAAATCTACCGCGGTAGCGCCCTGAGGTAATTCGGTAATTCGGCCATCGGGACTGAACACATATATTTCATCGGGGAATAAGTCAGACTTTACGCTTTCAATGAATTCAAACGAGTTGCCAGCGCTTTGTTGTAACTCTAACAAGCTTTGCATCCACTTACGCGCGCGCACCTGAGCCGTGGTGCTGGAATCGTCCGATTGTTTATACATCCAATGCGCGGCGACACCGCGGTCGGCCATCAGATCCATCTCTTCGGTACGAATCTGAATTTCTACCGGCACCCCGTGAGGGCCTTTCAAGGAGGTATGCAACGACTGATAACCGTTCGACTTTGGAATAGCAATGTAGTCTTTAAACCGCGTTTCAATAGGCTTATACAAATTGTGCAGCGCCCCAAGAACCCGGTAACAAGTATCGACACTGTCCACAATGACGCGGAAAGCATATATGTCCATGACCTGTTCAAACTTCACTTCTTTGGCCTGCATTTTCCGGTAAATGCTGTGCAGATGCTTTTCACGGCCAGACACCCGTGCCTGAATATTGTTACCGTCCAGGCGCGAACTGATTTCACTTTGCACTCGCTCGGTAAACTCGCGACGGTTACCGCGGGCACGTTTTACTTCTGACTCAAGCAATTTTCCACGCCAGGGGTACAGCGCCCAGAAGCCCAGTTGCTCCAGCTCATTTTTAATATCGTGCATACCCAGGCGGTGCGCTAAAGGTGCATAAATTTCTAGGGTTTCACGGGCAATACGGCGGCGTTTGTCGGGGCGCAAATGCTGAATGGTGCGCATGTTATGGGTGCGGTCAGCCAGTTTAATCAGAATAACCCGAATATCCTGCACCATCGCCATAATCATCTTGCGATAGTTTTCGGCCTGAGCTTCTTCTTTGGAGTTGAACTGCAACTTATCCAGTTTAGACACGCCCTCCACTAAACTGGCAACAGTTGCCCCAAAACGCTCGGCCAGATCTTCCCGGCTGGTTTCAGTATCTTCAATAACGTCATGGAGTAAAGCCGCCATTAAGGTTTCGCAATCCAGCCTCATGTCAGCAAGCAGGCTTGCAACCGCAACCGGGTGCGTAATGTAAGGCTCGCCGCTGCTGCGTTTTTGCGAACTGTGGGCTTCGTTTGCTACAACAAAGGCATCACGAATACGTTCCACCTGCTCGGACGGAAGATACTCACTAACCTGAGCCTTTAAGCCTTCAAATAAGTACACCAGTTAACTCCCCGGGTAATACCGGACTATGAATATACTTTCAGAATAAGGGGATTTGACGGAATTGCCAACGGCATTGATGCCGTTGGCGAACAGAAACTTTTATTCGATACCGCGTAGTGCATCTACCGCACGCAGTTCTTCAGCGTCTTGCTGCTTTTGAGCCGCCTGATCTTCAATATCAAGACGTTCGTTGTCGATAAGGCCTTGCTCTATTTCACGCAAAGCAATAACAGTTGGTTTTTCGTTTTTTGTTTCAACTAATGGCTCTTTACCATTGGCCAGCTGACGCGCGCGGCGTGAGGCTAACAAAATTAAATCAAAACGGTTACCAACACGGTCTACAGCATCTTCTACAGTTACGCGAGCCATGGTTTTTACTCCCAATAAAGCGTGAGTCGTATTTTTCGAAAGGCTAAGAATTATACGGAATTAAGGCCTATTATCCAAGTAATTCCTTCAATACGCATGAATATCTTATTTGCTGATGCGGCATTTTTTGTCGCTGAGCTAAAACGATATGCTCCAGCGATGCCAGGCTGTTGTTAAAGTCATCATTTACCAGTAGATAGTCAAACTCATGATAATGCGACATTTCTGCCTGAGCTTTTGCCATGCGCTCAGCAATAACTTCGTCGGAATCCTGTCCGCGAACACGCAAACGTTCCTCCAGAATTTCCAGGCTAGGCGGAACAATAAAAACCGAACGCACTTCAGGGTGATGTTCACGAACCTGCTGAGCGCCCTGCCAGTCAATATCCAGAAACACGTCTTTGCCTTCAGCCAATAAAGACTCTACAACTTTACGGGAAGTGCCGTAATAGTTGCCAAATACACGTGCCCATTCGTAAAATTCACCGGCATCAATACGTTGCTCAAATTCTTCAGTACTAAGAAAGTGGTAATGAACACCCTGTACTTCTCCCGGACGCGGAGCACGTGTGGTGGACGATACAGACACCTGCATAGACTGATCAGGATGCTTTTCCAACAAAGCCCGAATCAGGCTCGATTTCCCTGCGCCACTCGGGGCCGCAATGATAAACAAATTCCCTAACACCGGAGACGCGGTCATAACGGGTTCTCTTTTAAAAAACGGACGATCACTGTTGGCGCGAAATAATAACACGGTTTCACACCGCGATGAAAATTGAGTAAAGTATGGCTTTTAAGGACTGGTGGTATTACTTTGCAGACTCAACCGGCGCCTGTCGCAAAACCGTCTAAATTCCCCCTGCTGTTCGGCTTGCTCGTACTGGTATTGCTAGGACTTAATTTACGTCCTTTGCTGACATCCGTAGGGCCACTAACCGATGAGCTACAAACCATCACAGGTCTGTCTTTCAGTGAGATATCGCTGTTAACGACACTACCCATTCTAATGATTGGCTTAATGGCCTTATTTGCCGGGCGGGTGACAACAGCTTTGGGTTACCGGCAAGGTATTGGGCTGGGCTTGTTGATTCTGTGCGCAGGCCTTACTGCCCGGCTATTTGAGCCGACCAGCACCAGCATGATTACCAGTGCTTTAGTGGGCGGAGTTGGCATTGCGTTACTGCATATCGTTATTCCGGAACTGACCAAACAACAGTATTTGAATCGTTTGGGTATGGTCACTGGCCTTTGGTCTGCGGCACTCATGGGCGGCGCGGCGCTAGGTGCTGTCGCGACGCCATGGGCTGCAAATTTATTACCAGAGCGCTTTCAGGCACTAGGCAGCTGGTCTCTTTTAGCGGCGATAGTGCTGATTATTTGGTACTTACCTTTTAACCGCACACCGGTTGCCAGCATTCCTCCCCGGCACCTGTTATTGCGGGCTCACCGTTACCCCAGGGCTTGGCTCCTGGGTATTTATTTTGCCCTGGTGAATGCAGGATACGCCGGATTTATTGCGTGGATAGCGCCATTTTATGGTGAATTCGGTTGGCCGGCACAAAAAGCAGGGAATTTACTGGCGCTGTTTTCTCTGGTTCAGGTTATCGGCGCCCTGCTGCTGCCGGCTTTATCGCGCACACAAGACCGACGGTTATGGCTAACAATCGCAGTACTTATTCAAATGGCAGGCTTTGCGGGGTTAAGCTGGTTTCCGACCGAAGCTCCCTGGCTGTGGTCGGCACTTTGCGGCTTTGGCTTAGGTGGTGCCTTCCCGCTATGTATTGTTATGGCGCTGGACCATATCGATAACCCTGTGCAGGCAGGACGCCTGGTTTCTTTTATGCAGGGTATCGGTTTTATGTTTGCCAGCCTGATGCCGTTGTTGACCGGATGGTTCAGAGACGTTTACGGTAATTACAGTTTAGGCTGGCAGTTACATATTATTGTCGGCATTCTTATTTTGCTTATAACCTGGCAATTTAACCCTAACAGCTACCGTGACCTGTTTAACTTGCGGGAATAATTCTCGCAATTATATCATCGGCCAAGCTTTCCAGCTGCTGCCGCGGAATTTCTCGCCTGGCCATGGTTCGTAAACCAATAATATTCGTCTGTAATAAAAGGCCCAGACGTTCAGGAGACTGCGAACTACCAATTTCTCCTCGCTGCTGCGCCTGCTGAAACGCCTCTGTAAAAAGCTGCTCGAATTTTTCAAGATAACTTTGTACCGGCTCGCTAAACGCTTTGTCTTCCGGCGTAAATTCCAGCAAGGTTTTTACCAGCATACAAGCCTGCGTTGGTGCACAGGTTGCTGTCATTACCGCAATGTTACGAAGGTACAAACTTATTCCCTGCAGCACCGAAGATTTTTGCGCTAAGGCTTGCTTAAACTCTTCCTCTGCGAGAGAGGAATATTCTTCAAGGGTCTCTTTAAACAGGGCTTCTTTATTGCCAAATGCAGCATAAATACTTCCTGGCCTCATATCCATTTCTTCCTCTATGTCTTTCATAGAGGTTGCGTGGTATCCCTTGCGCCAGAAAAGCTTCAGCGCATTGTTAAGCGCTGTTTCCCGGTGAAATTTAGGCGTTCTGGGCATTATTTTTATCCTTAATTATTTACCTGAAGGCAAGTATAGACCTGCTTGTTGTTAATTTCACTTTAAGAAGTGTTAAGAAAACATGATCTAAATATCTCGGGCTCCACTATTAACCCATACATTTCGTACTTAGAGGTAACACAATGGAGATTGTTCAATTCGGTTCTGATGATATCGAAAACACTTTATCTAAAATGTCAGATGACAAGTTAAACGACATTGCTTTTGGCGCTATTCAGTTAGACGCTAGCGGTAAAATTATTCAATACAACGCCGCCGAAGGCGACATTACCGGTCGTGATCCGGGCGCTGTCGTTGGCAAAAACTTTTTTAACGAAGTGGCACCATGCACCAACAGCCCTGAGTTTAAAGGACGCTTCGACGAAGGCGTTAAAAACGGCAATTTAAACACCATGTTTGAATATGTTTTTGACTACGAAATGCAACCGACCAAAGTTAAAGTTCATATGAAAAAAGCTTTAACCGGCGACACCTACTGGGTATTCGTTAAGCGACTATAAAGTGACAGACTCACTTCAGCAGCACCTTATTGTTACTGTCATAGGCGATCTTATCGCCGATGAACTTGCGCGTATGCGTCCGGCTGAAAGTGAGTACTGGAAGCGTCGCCAATGGCATGAAGACGACACGTTAGTGGCAAAACACAAGTCAACCAAAGACAATGGCGAGGATGACGTTGTAGTTGATTCGCTGGAACGACTGGCCTTAGCTGGCCGGGTAGTTCAGTTCTTTCATATGGGGGACAGCGGAGTGGAAGATTACCTTCTGCGCCGTAACAGTCTGGCTGAATGGGCTGAAGTTGTTCTGAAATCGCGGCAAGTTCACACCCAAAACTTAACAGTTACCACTTCCGGCAGCACCGGCCAACCCAAAGCCTGCGAGCATTCATGGAGTGCATTAGTTGAGGAAGTGAGAGAGTTTGTCCGTATCTTTGACAACGATTATGAGTTATCTCCAGTTCGTATTGTCGCTTTAGTGCCAAGCCACCATATTTATGGATTTCTGTTTACCGTATTGTTGCCACATCTTGTCGATGCGCCGGTTTTGCGTGGTTTTAAAGCTTATAGCCACGTTCGCAACGGTGGCTTACGTGCCGGAGATGTCGTTGTCGGTTTTCCTGAGTTGCTTACCCAGTTATCGTCAGAGATGCCGCCATTACCGCCCGGAGTACTTTTTATTAGCTCTGCCGGACCGTGCCCTGCCAGTACCTCGCACCAGTTATATGCCATAGGAGCAGCACGCACTGTCGAAATTTATGGTAGCTCTGAAACTGCAGGTATGGCTTACCGGAGTAAACCAGAAAACAACTACCGTTTGTTATCCCGCTGGCGCAGAAATACAGAAAACCATCAGCAGCTAATTGATAAGAAAACAAAGGTTATTTACGAAATACCAGATAATACCCAGTGGCATACAGAGGATGAATTCCAAATCACCGGACGAGTCGACAAGGCGGTTTCGATACGAGGAATCAATGTGTTCCCGGCTCATATTGCTAAGTGTCTGCGTCAACACCCGGCAGTTGCCGATGCAACGGTACGCCCGATGAGATCCGACGAAGGCTATGGACTGAAGGCCTTTATTGTTTTACAGGAGAATATTAGTGAAACGGTAACTGAACAAAGTGTTCAAACCTGGTTATGTGACAACCTCTGCGCTGCGGAAATACCGGAGCGAATTAGCTTTGGAGAGCAATTACCCATAAATTCCATGGGTAAGGCGCAAGACTGGAGTATCGATAACTCGCCAACGGGTAAGCCGTTAAATTAATTCAACGCACGTAATAACACATCGTCAAACCTCAGATCTGTTATTTGTGCAGATTCCAACGCTATTTTATGCTCAATGCCGTGCTGCTCTAACAACTGCCGGGTAGCCTGCAGGCAATTCTTATTTTGCTCTGCTGACAGCGTTGACATGAGTACAACGATAATTCCTTTTCCTAAGCAACCCGGAGTGTCGTAATCCTGAATGTTCTGACGGACAATTTTGCTGACGGCTTTTAACGTTTCTGCGTTATTTGCAACGCGCACGACCATGACATAATACTGATGCTCAGAATGAGCCTGGCATAAACTAAAGCGCCGTTGCAGAGACTGCAGCATAAGCCGTCGATTATAAAATCCGGTGTGCTCGTCATTGCCGCCGGTTTCCCTGAGCTTGAGCTCCAGCTCTTTATAATCGGTAATATCCTGCGTGGTACCAAAAATAATTTCACGCCCGGCTTCGTCAATACGGTAAATCCCCGAGCGTCTTAACCATCGAATTTCACCGTCACCCAACATAACGCGATGCTCGACATCTCTCGCGCCGGACTGTTTAACGGCGTTTATTGCTTCTGTTACAGCTTGTCTATCTTCAGGATGAGTTCTTTCTAAAGTCAGAGCCAAGGAGGGGGTAACTTTGGCCTTGTTCAGTCCATGCAAATTGTACATGGTATCCGACCACTGCGACTGCCCGGTTTCTAAATCAAGCTGCCAATGCCCGAGCCCGGCAACTCGCTCAGCAAGCATTAAATTGCGCTGGTTTTCTTCAACTTTCAGCTCCAGCATTTTTCTCTCAGTAATGTCCAGCATCTGTCCATTCCAGAGCGTACTGCCGTCGGCCTGTTGACTGGTTACTGCGTGCCCATATATCCAGCTAACTCTGCCATTTTTAATCACCCGATACTCTTTCACCCACAAATATTGATAGCGGGCAGAGTTATGCATACTGCTCAAAACAGATTGTAAGTCGTCGGGATGAATAATTTCACTCAGCAATGTCACGTCATTTGCCAGTGACTCAGCCGAGCACCCAAAAATAGCCTCAACGCCCTGACTGACATAATTAAATTTCAATTGCCCGTCCGGTGAGCGTTCAAGCTGGTATAGCGCCCCCGGTACCGAGTTTGCTAAATGTTCAAGGTTAACCAGTTGTTTCTCATGATCCATAAATTGCAACATAACTCATTATCGATAAACATACGCCGCAATATTAACCCACAGACCAGAAACTAAACAGCAAATAAATGCAAAGTGACCCATTACAAATCTTTTTAAGTAGTCTATATATAAATAAATCATAATAAAAACAGGAGCTTTTATGTCGACCGAGAAGCGAAAGTGGCATTCAGCGATTTTACTGCCTGTCTTTCTTCCTGCGGTTATCGTTATAGCTTTACTGGTTGTAGGCACTTTAAGTGCCCCGGAAAAAGCCGGCGAGCTGTTTAGCTGGACTCTTGCTGGTATTACCGAAAATTTCGGTTGGTTCTACATGTTAGCCGTCGCACTTTTCCTCATGTTCATTATTGGCGTGGGTGTTTCAAGCTGGGGAAAAATTAAACTCGGCCCCGATCATTGCGAACCCGAATACAGTTTCACCTCTTGGTTTGCGATGCTCTTTTCAGCAGGTTATGGCATAGCCTTACTCTTTTTTGGTGTCTCTGAGCCCATACTACATTATGCCGAGCCCCCGGCTGGTGCGGCTGAAACCGTCGGCTCAGCTAAACAGGCGATGCAAATCGCTTATTTCCACTGGGGCTTTCACATTTGGGCAATTTACGGCCTGGTCGGTTTGGTTCTGGCCTATTTTTCATTTCGCCACGGCTTACCGCTCACCATGCGCTCAACCTTGTACCCACTCATCGGTGATAAAATTAATGGCCCCATTGGGCACACTATTGATACCTTCGCCATTCTCGGCACCATGTTCGGCATTGCCACCACGTTAGGGCTTTCGGTTATTCAAATTAATGCCGGTCTCAACTATTTGTGGGAAGACATTCCGGTCGGAACCACGGTTCAGGTTATCGCTATTGGCATTATTACCTTGGCCGCAATTGCGTCAGTAGTTGCAGGAATGGATAAAGGAATTAAACGATTATCTTTGATCAATATAGCTTTAGTCCTGTTCCTGGTTCTGTTTGTTTTTGCTGTTGGGCCTACTATCCATATTCTGGAAACCTTCCTGCAAAATACTGGCGCGTATTTGAGTGGCATTGTCGAGCGCACTTTCAACTTACAAGCCTATGAGCGCAGTGACTGGATAGGTAACTGGACTTTATTCATATTTGGCTGGACTATCGCCTGGGCACCTTTTGTCGGCTTATTTATTGCCAAAATCAGCCGCGGCCGCACTATTCGCCAATTTGTTTTTGGCGTTATGCTGGTACCAACTATATTCACCTTCTTCTGGTTTGCTGTATTCGGTGACACAGCACTAAATATGATCATGAACGAGGGTTACACCACCTTAATTTCAGAAGTTCAGGATAACCAGGCAATAGCACTATTTAAGCTCTACGAAAACCTGCCTATGACCAGTATTTTGAGCTTCCTGACAGTATTACTCATCATCACCTTTTTTGTAACGTCATCGGATTCTGGCTCGTTGGTTATTGATTCGTTGTCCTCTGGCGGCATGATGGAAACACCTATCTGGCAACGTGTTTTTTGGGCAAGCACCGAAGGCATTGTTGCCTCTGTGCTACTGGTCGCCGGCGGTCTAGACGCTCTGCAAACTGCCGCTATTACCAGCGCCTTGCCATTTGCGATTATTATTTTAATATCCGCGGCAGGCATGTGGCGCGCACTTATCATAGAAGGACACCAGTCCAATAGTCTTCAAAGTCATCGCCATTCTCATCGTCGCGGAGTCAATGAGGGAGCCGACTACTGGAAAAAACGTCTGGCGGGTCTGGTCGACTTTCCAAAAAAAGAGAAGGTACTTGAGTTCATCAACGGGCCTGCAACAAAAAGTATGAAAAAAGTCCGAGACGAGTTAAGAGATCAGGACTGGCCGGCAGAGTTCAAAACTGACGAAGAACATAACCGTATTATTCTCAGTGTTGAACGAAAAGGCGATTTAGAATTTGCTTACGAAATTCGTTTAAAAGACTATCTGTTGCCTGAATTCGCTTTAACCAACGATAAAAACAGAGAAGTTTACTATCGGGCTGAGGTGTTTCTCAGACAAGGTGGTCAGTCTTATGATCTCTATGGTTACGAGCAGACCGATATCATTAATGATGTGATTAATCAGTTTGAAAACTATCTTCATTTTCGTCATAACAGTCCCGGAGTTCTGCCCTGGGATCTTGAAAAACATGATGAAGATCTTAACGATGATCTGGAATCGCAAAAGTAAAATTAAAGTAAATATGCCGCTCTTCGGAGCGGCTTTTTAGTGGTCGGACTGTTGATAACAGGAGACATGTGCGAGAATAGCCATATCGTCAATATGGAGTTTAACGATCACTATGGAACGTGTTGAAACAGGCCCTCAGAAGCTAGCCCCCATGCCCAGCATGTTACTGCGTTCTTTACTAACGCTACAGCGCAGCGATGAATCAGAAGCTGAGTCCGAGACTTTGCTTAAGGAATATTCTATTCCTGCGCCAACAGCTAAGCACCTGAGTCGTTATCAACAGTCATTCGGTGGTTTCGTCAGTGATGTCCCTCTGGCCATGCTGTACTGCATTGCGCAAAGAGCTCATTTATCGCAAATGCTTGATGACAGCTTTCCCTGGCCTGCGCCTGGTCTGGTTCATGTCAGTAATAAAATTGAACGCCACCAGGTTATTTCTGCACAAGTGCCTTTTCAATTAGTATCCAAAGTGAAAGTACCCAAACGTGGTCCTGATGTTTCTCCGCGCCGACTGCGGCCTCAATTTGTGGTTGAGTTCTGGCAAAATAATGAGAAAGTAGCAACATGCTCCAGCGTTTATCAGGTTATGAGCGGACAAAACACCGGGTCAACGAAGAAATCGACGCCTCCAATAAAAGCATTTGAGCCGGAAGCCGGCTGGGAAAATCTCAGTCACTGGCAATTAGGCAGCGGTATGGGCAGACGCTATGCGCGCATCTCCGGCGACTTTAATCCTATTCATTTGCATCCGCTGGTATCACGCTGGTTTGGATTTGAAAAACCAATTATTCATGGCATGTATATGATGGCAAGAGCTCAGGCTGAGCTCGAGCAACGTCAGCAGAAACCTGTAACTTATATCGACGTTACCTTTAAGCGCCCAGTTATTTTACCTGCACGGGTACAGCTATGGGCGTCAGAGCAAGATGATAAAACCAAATACGAAGTGCGCAGTGCGGATCACAGCTCACTAAAGCTGGAAGGGTCAGTTCGTTTCGACTAACCCTTCCGGGGTGCCTTACTGGTGCTTATAAACCTTGCCGTCTTTCATCACGAAACTCACATTTTGTAATAGTGTGATGTCATCCAGCGGATTCCCTTTTACGGCAACAATATCGGCCAGTTTACCTTCCTCCAGATGACCAATATTTTCATTTTTCAGTAACTTTGCTGCCGTTTTAGTCGCTGACTGGATCGCTTCTGCTTCCGATACGCCAGCCTCTACCATGTACTGGAATTCAAGCGCGTTATCGCCGTGCACTGAAACACCACTATCGGTGCCAAAAGCAAAGTTCACACCAGCCTTATAAGCCTTAGCAAAAGTGTCCTGAATTTGGGGTCCTATGGCACGTGCTTTTGGTCTGACAACATCGGGGAAATAGCCGTCAATTTCAGCTTTCTTAGCAACAAATTTACCGGCCATAATTGTCGGAACCAAATAAGTACCATGCTCTTTCATTGCAGCAATCACTTCGTCATCCATGTAAGTGCCATGTTCCACCGAGGTGATCCCCGCTTTTACAGCACGTAACATACCGGCTTTGCCGTGAGCATGGGCTGCAACGTGAAAGTTATAATCGTTAGCAATATCCACCAGAGCTTTTAATTCATCATCGGTAAACTGTGGGTTATCGCCACTACTGGCCATACTTAAAACACCACCTGTTGCGGTAATTTTGATGAAATCAGCTCCATCTTTATAATGCTGGCGTACGGCCTCACGTGCGCCCGCCGCACTGTTAATGACACCGTCTTTTGGTGTGGGACGCCCCATGAGTTCTTCCTTCCAACCATTAGTAGGGTCGGCATGCCCACCTGTCGTTGCCAACGATTTGCCCGCAGAATAAATTCTGGGGCCATCAACGACACCGTCATTGATGGCATCGCGCAGAGCAATAGTTACATTATAAGAGTCACCCGGATTTCTTACCGTGGTAAAGCCCGCATTCAGCGTTTTCATACCGTAATGCTGAGCAGTTAAAGCGAGATCGGCTGGGTTTTCTGTAAACTGTTTTATGTATGAATTCGGCCCGGACTGACCGTCAAGGTGCACGTGTAAGTCGATAAGACCGGGTAAACAGGTATGAGAACTCAAGTCGGTAATCGAAGCATCATCACCGGGTCGGTTCACTTTTACAGCGGTAATTTTGTTGTCAGTAACTTCAATATAACGCTCACCAGCCAGACGACCACTCTCACTATCAAAAACGTTTCCGCAGTGCAGCCATTCACCGGCTTGAGCGGAATGCCCGGCTAAAGCGACAGTCAATCCGATAGCTATCTTTTTCAGCATAGTTCCCCCTAATCTTCATTCTGGTTATTGTTCTTCTTTGATACTCCGAACTCTAACCAATTGCAACGGCAGCGACCAGCATTGAGACAAAAAGTCAGTCTTTGTCGATAGTTACCGGAATAGGGGTCCCCCAAAACTCTCTAATTTGTGCATCATTACTTACTAATGAAGCAAGAGTATAGCCCGCCAGAAAGTCGTAGAAGGTTTCTTTCCCCTGATTGATCACATGTTTCAGCTCGCAAACAGGAAAAATAGCGCACTCGGGTTTATGGCAGTCGACCCAGTACTCATCACCCTCCAGTCTGCGTATGACTTTATCCAGCCGGATATCAGACGGCTTAATAGCCAACAGGAAGCCACCATTTTTACCACGACGCGTTTCAATTAGACCTTCTTTGCCTAATTGATGAACGACCTTATTTAAGTGATTGCGGGGAACATTGAATATGCCGCTCAACTCATCAATAGTGGCGCGCTTCGTATCCTCTTTTGCAGCAAGATACATAAGAACTCGCAGACCGTAATCTGTGTACTTTTTTAATTGCATGGTGGCGCCCTTTTGCCGTTATTCGCTCTGTTGCTTAAATGTCATTTGACGGCCCCCACGAGTGCTCAATATCAAGCGCCCTTTATCATCAATATTCACTTGATAAACTCGCTCCAGAACACTGCTGAACTCTTGCGAGAGTTCGTTAGCCTCGCCACTGCACGCCATTTTTGTGCTTCCTGTAATACGAATTTGAGCGAGTTCTCCACCCATGTTGTAGTTCCCAAAATAACGATTACAACCATTAAAACCGGCAAGCTGGCTGTCTTTCAAAAACTGAATGGTTGCCGGCTTAGAATGTATCGCATGGCTTTCAAATTCAGAGAGCTCCCAGGTAGCCCCCTGAAGTAACCATTCGCTATCGCCACCGCAGCCAGAATACATGCGGTCAGATTCTTGTAAGTCGACCTGGTATGGATATAAACGTCCGCTCATCGAATCGCGACATAGTCTGTCAATAACAATAAGATGTTTATCGGTCGTCGACTCAATACGCCATTCATAAGGTTGCTCAGAAACAACCTCCGCTGCGACTAAATCAATAATTGCTTCGCTCTCAGGAGTGGTCAGTGCCATATGCTGTGGATTTACCGCCACTTGCCAAAAAGGCTCATTACCTCTTGCCGTAAAGTGTTTGGGTAAAGTGCCTTGCTCAACACACAGCGGCATTTCCTGACCCCGCCAGGTAATATCGGCTTCGTTACCTTTATTCCAGACTTGAGTTAATGGATCTTTATCATTTGAGTAACGAGCTCCGGAGCCACTCACAGCCCGAGGTAACTCTTCCTGTTGCGACCCGTAACTTAACAGCACACCGTTTTCTTTTTGCAGTACACTGAGCTCGCTGGCACCACACTGGTAATATGTCGGCACTTGCTCTTTCGGAGTTAACAGGGCGCAACCTGACAGCAGCATTACAACGAGAATAGAGACACTTCCTTTCATATGTATCGCGGGCATACTTGCCATCCTTATATTTTTAACCGTTAAGTTAGAATTCTATAGATCGCGCTGGTAATTGCATTAATTCTTCCAAGTCTTTTTCAAATCTGTGGAAGCAGCGCCAGAATCAAGAGCTAGATCAAAAAACAACGGAATCTATTATTGCGAATCATTCTTATTTTAATTATCATCCCCTCGAATTTAATTAATCTAAAATAATTTTTTAATAAAGGTGAACCGAGTCCGTTATGAAGAAAACGATCTTAGCCAGCACCATATTGGCCGCTCTTGCAACTCCCGCTATGGCCAATAACGCCAACGGCGATACTGATATCGAGCAAATCAAAATTATTGGCAGTAAAACAGACGCCCGCAATGTAGCCGGCTCCAGCGCCGTCATTGACGAAGAACAGATGCGCATTGAAGTTCCGAGCGACATCAACCAGTTAATGAAAACCATCCCGGGTGTTTATGTCCGTGAAGAAGATGGCGAAGGCCTACGTCCGAATATCGGTATTCGTGCTGCAACAGCAGGGCGTGTCAGCAAGGTCACGCTGCTGGAAGACGGTGTCATGATGGCTCCGGCACCTTATTCAAACCCGGCCGCCTACTACTTCCCGACCACCTTCCGTATGTCATCAGTTGAAGTATTAAAAGGCGCTCCTTTACTGCGTTACGGCCCACAGACAACCGGCGGAGTTCTAAACCTGGTGACAACACCCGTTCCGGAAGACTTTGGCGGCCAGGTACTAACTGAATTTGGCGAAAACAGCAGCCGTGACATTCACGCTCATGTGGGCGGTACGGAAGGCCAGTGGGGCTTTTTATTAGAAACCGTTCAACGCAGCAGTGACGGCTTCAAAGAAATTGACCGTAGCAGCCGCGATGCCGGTTTTGATATTGAAGACTACGTTGCAAAACTGCAGTGGACTGGCGAGCGCCAGAGCTTGTTGGCCAAAGTTCAATATTCAGAAGAAATCTCAAACGAAACTTATCTCGGTTTGACCGATGAAGATTTCGCTCAGAATGAAAACCGCCGTTACGGGCTGTCTGAGATTGACCAGATGGATAACTCGCACAAAGGCTACAGCTTAAACTACGCGTTTGAAGCGACGGATAATCTGACTTTCAGTATTTTAGGCTATTACAACGACTATGCTCGCAACTGGTTCAAACTGGATGGCGGTAATGCATACGTCAGTGCAGCTAACAGCGGTGACGCCGAGGCATTGGCTATTTTGCGAGGCACTCAGGACGAAGCCGGTCTGAACTACAAAAACAACAACCGTGCTTATGAATCAAAAGGCATTGAAGCCAATGCTCAGTTTATTTTTGGAACTCATAACCTGGAAGTGGGTGTTCGTGACCACAGTGACGAAATGGATCGTTTCCAGCCAGTTGAAATTTATGATCAGGTTAACGGTAGCCTCGTCTACCAGGGCGAAGTTATGCCTACCGGCGGCAATAACCGTTTAGAAGGCGCTGACGCAATCAGCCTCTGGCTGACAGATCAGTGGCAGGCAACAGAAGACTTTAATGTACACTTTGCGCTACGTTATGAAGACGTAGAGTCTTACCGTTACCAGTTTGCTGATACGGCTCGCGAGCAACTGGACAGCACGCGTTCAAACGACAGCGACGAGTGGTTGCCGGGCGTATCCTTCACTTATGACGTAAACGATAACTGGCAGGTACTGGCCGGCGCACATAAAGGTTTTTCTCCTTTAGGCGGCGGTGCCAAAGAGTTCCAGGAACCAGAAACCAGTAACAACTACGAAGCCGGCGTTCGTTTTAACCAAGGTTCTTTCTTTGCGGAAGCTATTGGTTTCTATAGCGACTTTAGCGACACCACCCAGCAATGTTCAATTGCTAACCCTTGTGACAACGGTGCTGAATCGGGTAACTACGTATTGGGTGAGTCAGTAGTTCGCGGTTTGGAATTCCAGGCGAGCAATACCTTTGAAGCAGGAAGTTTCTTAATACCTATTGATGTCACTTACACCTATACCAAGGGTGAAATTAGCGAAGACAACCTTAATAACCTTGACGGCGACGAGTTAGCTGACATTCCACAAAACATGTTCAGTATGCGTATTGCACTCGATAACCAACAAGGATGGCTAAATTATGTTGTCGCCAAATATGCTGACGAAATGTGCGTCAGCACCGGCTGCAACCGAAGCAACAGCCGCTTTGACAAAACGGAGTCTGTTTTTGTCACCGATTTTGTCAGCCGCTACGAAATGAACAACAACATGGCGGTTTATTTCAAAGTTGAGAACCTATTCGACCAACAGAAGATCGTTGCTCGCTCACCACATGGCGCGCGTCCGAACAAACCTCAAACCGCTTCTTTCGGTGTGGAATACACTTTCTAAAAGGCAATCCCTCCCTGCATTTGTTATGGCCCCATTTTTATGGGGCCATTTTTTCTGGGCCGCCTTATTGCGCTAAGCTAATAAGGTAATCCGCTAACGCGCCCATGCCTGTTTTCTTAACACCCGCTTCGCGTTCTGCACTTTGATTATAGTTAGTGTTGGTGTTCACATCGTAAACGTACAGCTCGCCTTTTGCGTCTTCGATAAACTCAATGCCAGCCACATCAATATCATTGGCTTTTAAAAAGGCTTCCAGCGCAAAAATAATTTCATGGTCATTAAAGCGCTGCGTAATAGTGAATTTATTGGGTTGATTGCCATCAGCAGGCGCTTCGCTGGTTGGACAAAACGCATCATCCACACTGCAAACATCGGCAGGGCATAACTCGAAGCCTTGCTCAGTATTAACGTTAACCGCGTAAACAAATTTCTGCCCGACAAACTCGCTGCGCGTAATATGCGGTTGCTTTGGCTGAATATATTCCTGTAACAGCCAAATGCCATCTAAAGGCTCTTCATAATCATCGCTGTTTATGTAGCTCTTTAAGCCAGCAACATCATCAAACTTAATAACACCTAAGCCTTTACCACCGCGGTTAGGTTTTAAAATCAATGGCCACTCGGCAAATTTCTCAGCGGCCTCGGTCAGCAGCTCTTTCCCCACCACAGCCTGTGTTTTAGGCACGTTAAGGCCGGCTTTTTGTAATGCCGCATACTGCGACAGCTTACACACCTCCAGCGCCAGCACCCGGGTACCATTAACCACGGTTCTATTACTGTTTTCCAACCAGGTTAACGCCATGCGAGTCAGCTCCGGTGCAAAACGATGTCCTCTTGTATGCGAGGAGGCACTCATACGATTATAGTAAACCGCATCTTCCGGAAGCTCGGAAAAAGGTATAACCCCCGTATCCAGGAACCATTCTTTGGCTTGCACACCGCGCTTCTCAAACTCTGCTCTTAGTGGCACCAGCCACTCTTCATTTTCGTGCAGAATAACAATATCTCGCATGGTTACCTCTTAGCGTCTCAGCTGATGTATCAGCAGAACTACGACAATAAAAATAAGCCCTGACAACAATACCTGCCAGGGAACAAAAACGGCCAGCCCAAGACAACTGACTAAACCTAGTATGGATACCCATTTAGGCACAAAACGATCACTTTTTGTGACCTTCAGTGCCGCTAAATTCGTGATGCCATAATACACTAAAACCGTGAAGGCACTGAACGACCATGCGGTCTTTATATCACCAATTGCGACCAACACTAGCATGACAAAACAAGTTAACCAGGTTGCCGGTGGCGCCGAGGTTTGTTGGTCATTTAAGTTAGCAAAGCGCATTGGCAAATCGGCTCTGCGGCCCATGGCCAGAACCACCCGCGACACCCCCAAAATTAAGTTGAGAATAACTCCGCCCATAGCGACCACTGCACCCACGGCCACTAACCATTGTATCGGTCCAGTTGGCAACAAACTCGCCAAAGAGAAGTGCTCCGCCTGGAAGTCCGCTATGCTGGGAAAATGCAAGAGAGCGCTACCAACCCCCAAATACAGAAGCGTCACAACCGCCAGAGTTAAAATAACGGTCAGCGGAATAACCTGACGCGGATTTTGTACCTCTTCCCCCATGGTGGCAATACGTCCGTAACCTGTGTAGGCAACAAAAAGCAGAGCTGCCGCCTGCAAAACGTGCCACCACTCGACCGAAGCCCGCTCAACAACAACGGCGGTTTGTTGATGACCTGTAATAATAAAAGCCAGCAGAGCCACTATGCTCACCGTAACAATGGCTGCATTAACCCAGTTTGTGCGCTTAACGCCCCCCAGTACTAATAACGTAAATAGCACCAATACTGCGGCGGCTATCCACTGTGCGAGATATTCCGGTATTGCCATGACATTCGTTACGTACCAGCCTACCGCCAGGGCGGCAGTTGCCGCTGACGCACTTTTTGCTACTATGAACAAACTGCCCGCCGTTACGCCATAAGCCGGGGTCAGAAACCGGTAACCATATTCATAGGTACCGCCGCTTACTGAGTGTGCGGAAGCTAACTGAGCCGAAGACAGACCATTGCATAAGGCCGTTACTGCCGCAATGAGAATGGCCCATAAAACGGCACCACCGGCAATATCCGCACCAATACCCACACTAACGAACGCACCGGTACCTAAAATGGAACCCAGCCCTAAAACTATAGCTCCGGCCAGCGAGGTGGAACGCACGAGTTGTTGACTCATAGGTTGCCCTTTTTTCTTTCGTTGGTGATTCAGTCACTTCTCTATTATCTTACAGGGTAAAAGATGAACTGGATGTGACAACCACTTAATGAAACATTTAGCACTGGGGCCCATAACCGCCCTTATTGTATTACTCACAACACAACTGGCAAACATGCCGTTACCCGCGGCTCTAACCTTAAGCACCGTTGTCTGGGTGGCCTGGTGGTGGGTAACCGAGTGCATCCCTTTACCTGTCACCTCATTACTGCCTTTTGTGTTGCTTCCAACGTTTGGGGTTATCGACACACAAACCGCCGCAGGCGCTTTAGGCGACAACATCATTCTGTTGTTTATGGGGGCATTCATGCTGGCCAAAGCCGTTGAAGCCAGCGGTGTTCATAAACGCATGGCTCTGTCTTTGATTGCCCGCATTGGTGCTGACAATGGTCGCAAAGTGGTTATTTCCTTTATGGCAGCAACCGCCTTTCTGTCCATGTGGATATCGAACACAGCGAGTGTTTTAGCACTTTTACCCGTTGCTTTAGCTCTGGCCGATGCCAGCGACGACGAAAATTTCCAGCGGGCTTTGCTGTTAGGCCTGGCCTACGCCGGCTCACTTGGCGGCGTCGCGACGTTAGTAGGAACACCACCAAATCTGATTTTTGCGTCTATTTACCAGAATATTACCGGCGTAGAATTCGGTTTTACCCGTTGGCTGGGCATTGGTTTACCCATGGTTCTGCTGGGGTTACCTATTATCGCACTTTGGTTAACGCGTAACGTCAAACTGTCAAAGCCACTTGAGTGGCCAACCACCAGTGAAATGACAACCTACGAAAAGCGCGTGCTGATGGTATTTGGTACTGTCGTCGTTTTGTGGATAACACGTACCGCTCCCTTTGGCGGCTGGACTGGATTGCTTGGCGTTGGCAACCTCAATGACGCGACCGTTGCCCTGGCCGGCGTTGTCTCTATGTTTGTTATTCCTACCGGAAATGCGCAAAACGAGAAACTGCTAAACTGGCCGTTGGCTAGAGATATTCCCTGGGGCATTCTGCTATTATTTGCCGGCGGTATTTGCTTAGCCCGCGGCGTTATGGAAAGTGGGCTTGGCGAACTTATTGGTCAGTCTCTCACGACGTTGGACGCCCTGCCATTGTGGTTACTGATTTTTGTTTTGAGTCTGACCGTATCCTTCGTTACAGAAGTCACCTCCAATACAGCAACTGCCACCTTACTGATGCCAATTCTGGCTGCCACGGCAACAGCACTTGAGTTACCTATCGAGTTACTCATGATACCGGCGGTTATTGCCTGCAGTTGTGCCTTTTGCATGCCGGTGGCCACACCGCCAAACTCTATTGTTTTTGCCTCTAATAGAGTCACTATAAAAGACATGGCGAAAGAAGGCCTGGTACTGAATATTTTGCTGGCCATTGTCACAACACTAGTGGTATTAATTTTTGTCTAGTGCGCCGACAGCTCTGACAGGCTATAATCGCACGCTTTCATCTCCTCAAAAGGATCTGACATGAGCGACTTCCCAGCCTGCCCTGAGTGTAAATCAAGCTTCACCTACCACGATGGTACCTTATTAGTTTGTCCTGAATGCGGACACGAATGGTCTGAAAACGAGCCAGAAACAACTGACGATGCACCCACTTTTCGCGATGCCAACGGTGCACCACTGGAAGACGGCGATACTGTCACTGTCATTAAAGATCTTAAAATTAAAGGTTCATCATCGGTCGTTAAAGTCGGTACCAAAGTTAAGAATATCCGTTTAATTGATGGTGACCATGACATCGACTGTAAAATTGATGGTATTGGTGCAATGAAACTGAAATCTGAATTTGTTAAAAAGGTCTAAAATCGGATACCGGAAATTACTATGAGAACGCTTTTAGCTGTCTGCCTTGTTCTTTTTTCGTCATTTACTTTCGGGAAAAGTAATGAACAAACTGTGGTGCTTATTTCAATTGATGGCTTTCGTCACGACTATATTGAAAAACATGACGCCAAAAACATTGCAGAATTAGCTAAAAGCGGTGTGCGCAGTAAAGGGCTTATTCCTGTTTATCCGTCAAAGACATTCCCAAATCATCTATCTATTATCACCGGCCGTTATCCCACTAATCACGGCCTGGTGGATAATAATTTTTACGATACCGAACGCCAGCAAAAGTACAGCATGGGCGACGGCTTAGAGGACAGTAGCTGGATTACCGCTTTACCCCTATGGAACCTTGCCGAATTTCAGGGCGTAAAAGCGGCGACCTTTTTCTGGCCTGAGTCTGATGCCCGCATTAATGGCCGGACGCCCAGTTACTTCTATCATTACAGTACACCGGTTCCTAATAGCCAACGAGTAGACCAAATTATTGAATGGTTAAAGTTACCGGAGCAAGCGCGTCCAAGACTGGTTACTGGCTATTTTTCTGTCGTTGACACCATGGGTCATCGGTTTGGCCCGGGCGCTAAACAAGTGAAAGGTGCAGTTCAGCACGTTGATAAGCTTATTGGCGAGTTATGGCAGCGAATGCAAACGGAAGTGGATGCGCCGGTTAATCTGGTTCTGGTTTCTGACCACGGCATGGCGCCGATAAAGGCCAACAAGATGATTGATGTTAATGAGCTGAATATTGATGAAGAGCTTTTTAACGTTGTGAATGCACAAACTCGACTGCTTATTTACGCAAATGAGGAGACTTCGGACAAGCAAGTGGACTCACTCCGACAACGCCTGAACCAAATGGCTGATGCCCCCTTTTATACAGAATCGGAAGCAGCGTTGGCTCAGCGGCATTTCGTGAATAGCCCACGGGTTCCTGCCATTGTTTTAGCAACGGATGCTCCTACCAGCTTCGCTACACGGCCGCGTGATCAGTGGTCAGACGGCGGCACTCACGGGTATTACGGCACCCGCGATATGGACGGCTTTTTTGTTGCAGCCGGAACCGGTTTTCATCGTGGCCAGCAAATTGAGCGTTTTGAGAATATCCATATATACCCAATGCTGGCAGAATTACTCAATTTAGAGCTGCTCACCGAAATTGATGGCCGGGCTGACGTACTCCGGCCAATCTTAAAAGCGAATTAATTATCGTCAAGTTGCGGTGTTTTCATAAATATCGCGACTATTGCTGCCGTGATGGTGCCGACAACAAGGGCAAAAAGCATTGACTGAATAATATAGCTACCTAAAGTAAAATAAACTTCTGCTTGCTCAGCGTCCATTCCACCTTCATTAACAGCAAAGTTACTAACGTTTTCAAAATAATTCGGTGAAATAATAACGTGTGTTATCCACTGGCTAATTGGCGTTAAAACCGCCACCACAATGGCTATAATCAGACCACTGATAAACCCCTGTTTCCAGGTCATTGATCCGTTAAGATCTTTTTCTCGTTTTTCTCTAAGTGCTAATACATAAATGGCGATAGCAATAAGTGCAAAGAAGTTCGAGTAAGTTGAATGGTAAGCAATGTAATTGTCATGAAGACCAACTAGCCTTGCTATTAATACCCACAACATACTGACTATAATAAAAATAACGCCCCACTTTATTTCTGTTGTTCGTGTTTTAAGCATTCTGGATTACCCTTTTGTAAAGATCCCTAAAAACAATAGCACTATTAAGGGATAGTCTGTAATTATAGTCCCGTTTTAAACGAATTAATTCAGGAGGATTCTCGTGGAAATACCCAGCATGCTCGCTATCGTGGCTGCACTGTGGGTTGTTCTGGTGATAGCCGGCGCTTTTGAGGCCGTTCGCCATTGGGCACTTGTCCGTAAAATTCCAGTGCGAGTCCATGTAAATGGTACTCGGGGAAAAACCAGCGTTACCCGGTTAATTGCGGCAGGATTACGCAGTGGTGGTAAACGCATTTGTGCTAAAACAACTGGTTCTGCAGCAGCTATTACCGACCCGGATGGTCGCGAATTTCCTATTTACCGAATAAGCGGTGCAAATATTATTGAACAAATGCGCACACTCAAAAGAATGGCAGCATTAAAGCCTGAAATTGTGGTTATGGAATGTATGGCACTGCAGCCTCAGTATCAGTCTTTGAGTGAATTGCGAATGGTTCGCTCAACTGTTGGTGTTATTACCAATGCCCGTGCCGACCATTTAGATGTTATGGGCCCCGGAGAGAACGATGTCGCCTTAGCTCTGGCAGGTAGCACCCCACTAAAAGGCGACTTATTCACCGCCGAACGCGACTTACTGGATGTGTTTAAACATTCATGTAACGACCGTAAAAGTGAACTGCATGGCGTAACCGAGGACGAAGTTAACGCTATTACCGATGACACCATGAAGCGTTTCCGTTACGCAGAGCACGCCGAAAATGTTGCTTTAGCTCTGAATGTCTGCCAGCACCTTGGTGTTGACCGGGAAAAAGCTCTGGATGGCATGGTTGCATTAGAGCCGGAAGCGGGTGCCATGCAGGTTCTTCACGTTAACTACTTCAAGCGCGAAATTGTATTCGTCAACGCCTTTGCAGCCAATGACCCTGAGTCTACAGGACGCATTTGGGAAAATATGCTGGAAAAACATGGCGAAGAGCGACGTAAAATTGTTTTGATCAACTGCAGGGCTGACCGCCCCCACCGCTCTCAGCAAATGGCCGAAGACATCGTCAAATGGAGTCCGGCAGATAAATATCTGCTGATGGGCTCAGGAACCTTTATTTTCGTCCGTAATGCCGTGAAATACGGCCTTGACCCCGAAAAGCTACTTGTTATGGAAAATGCTGAGATGACCGAAATTACCGAAACTATTTTAGAAGAATCCGGCAGCAGCGCATTAGTTGTCGGTATGTGCAACATTCACGGAGGTGGCGAAGAAGTCGCTCGTTTCTTCCAGAACCGGGCAATCAAGGAGGAAGATTTATGATTGCATTAAACATTCTTGCCGTTGCCATTGGTGTCGGTTTATTTTTTACTTTGTTACTCACACAAACATTAGGTTTAGCCGCCGGCGGCTTGGTTGTTCCCGGTTATGTTGCATTGCAACTGACTGATCCTCTAAGCTTGGCTATCACGCTTGTTGCGGCGCTTATTACCTACCTAATTGTCAGAGTTATTGCCAGCTTCGCTATTATTTATGGGCGTCGCCAAACCATTATCATGATTCTTACCGGTTATCTCATTGCCGGCTTGATGGATTTATTCCTTGGTAACATTGTTAACTGGGTAGATTTGCAAATGATAGCAGGCGGTGGTGATGCACAGGCTCAAGTTGCCACTCTTGAATCTAGCTTTATGATGTCGATTATGGAAAGTAGCATCGTCGGCTACATTATTCCCGGGCTTATCGCTATTTGGTTTGATCGGCAAGGCGTACTGCAGACCTTATGCGGACTCGCAGTAACTGCGGTACTGGTCCGCTTGGCACTTATCATCATTATGCCCGAATCATTACAAATGTACGAAGCAAGCCAAGCATTTCAGATGCCAGGCTGGTAACAGGAGGACGAATCATGAGTAGTTTTACAAAGATTTATTGGCGTTCGTCGGGCGTACCAACCTGGGGACTTATTTTTCTTATCGTACTGTCAGTAATCGTTATGGTTTCTGCGGAAAATATAAAACAACGCGATCCCGTCGTTGATGACAATTACGCAACCATGGTTAATGCGTCAAAAATAATGCGTGAAGGTATGCAGGTTCTTAAACCGTTACGCGCAAAACTGGCTCCAATTAACCCGGAGTTCGACCCCCAACGCTCTGGCATGGTTGGTTTGGAAAACAGTATTGTTACCACTAACCATGGTAGTCGCGAATCCAAGCAAACCACTGTTAACCCTAACTGGGCAGCGGTCGCGGTCAAATTAATGGCAGATGCTGGTGTGCAGGAAGGAGATTTAGTTGCAGTTACGGTATCAGGCTCCTTTCCGGCAATGAACCTGGCCGTCTATTCAGCTATCGAAGCGATGGGAGCAGAAGCGATTATTATCGCTTCCGCATCATCCTCGCAGTGGGGCGGAAACGTACCCAACTTTCTATGGCTTGATATGGAGCGAGAACTCCGCGAAGCCGGCGTACTCAGTTCAAAACCCGTTTACGCTTCTATTGGAGGTATTGAAGATCGGGGAATTGGTATCCCCGAAGAAGGCATTACCTCAATACGAAATACAATAGAAAGAGCCGGTATCAATTTTATTGATCCTGCAAGCTACCAGGAAGCCGTCGCTGACCGTATTGCCATATTTCGTGAATATTCAGCTGACCGTCAATACAAAGCCTTCATAAATGTTGGTGGTGGCGCAACTATAGTAGGCCCTCCCGGTATTGATGATATGTTCAAGTCTGGTCTTCAGAGGGACGCTCCTTCACGAGCTTTTGCTGTCGACACCATGATGGGCTATTTCCTGCAAGAAGATATTCCGGGTATTCACTTTAGTGGCATTAAAGATATGGCCACACGACATGGCCTTCCGTTAATGCCACAAGAAGTTGTGCCCGTTGGCAATGGCGGTATCTATTCAGCAACCGTTTATAACCGCTGGTTAGCACTTGGTTTAGGCCTTGGTTTATTCGCCATGACCTGGCTTATCGTCCGCTCTGCACGCATCACTAGCTTGTGGCGCCGAACCGGCGAAAGCGGCAAGAGCACGAAACCTATGGTTTAATAAAATCAACCACAACGGGAGCAGGTTAACCTTTGCTCCCGTTCTTTAAGTCATAACAATGACAAATAGCCTGCCACGCGTCTTCCGCACTATCCACAATCTGGAACAAATCTAAGTCGTATTCTGCAATAGTGCCTTCTTCTACCAGCAAATCGAAATCGATTGCCCGACGCCAAAACTCAGAACCGACCAAAACGATAGGTACAGGTTCGGACTTTTTAGTTTGTACCAAAGTTAAGGTCTCGAATAACTCGTCCAGTGTTCCAAAGCCGCCGGGAAAAGCAACCAACGCACGTGCTCGTTGCAAAAAGTGCATTTTGCGAATGGCGAAATAATGAAATTGGAAACAATATTCAGGCGTTATATATGGGTTTGGTCGTTGTTCATGAGGCAGTACGATATTCAGCCCGATACTTTCGCCTCCCGCTTCCATTGCCCCCCGGTTAGCGGCTTCCATAATACCGGGACCACCGCCACTGACAATCATTAGGTTTTCTTCATTGTGCTTCAGGTTATGTTCAGTGGCAATACGAGAAAAGTCCATTGCCTGCTGATAATAAGCGCTGTTTTTTAATGCCCGCTGAGCGCGCTTTAAATTACCTTTTAAGCTGTCATTATCTGGTTCTTCTTCTAACGCCTGCTCGGCCATACGAGCATCGTGCTGCGCCTGCTCAGGCGATAAAAATCGTGCACTACCAAACACAACAATGGTTGCGTCTATCTGATGCTTTTCCAGGGTTAACTGAGGCTTTAAATACTCCAGTTGCAAGCGTACCGCGCGCAAATTGTCCTGTAGTAAAAATTCATGGTCGGCAAATGCCAACTTATACGAGCCTTGCCCTTCTATTTTGGCAATAGATTCTTCAGACTGCTTTGCTGAAATTAAGCGGCGTCGATGTAATTCATTTTCTGTCATGGGAAGCCCGTATGCATAGATTTAGTGTTGACCAATAACGACCAGTTTATCTTAAATACAGAGCAAAGCCTTTTGAATTATTCTCTCTCCAGCCGCATAGAGACCATATCATTATTCTCGCCCACCTCTTGAAATCCCAAATCTTTATAAAGTGACCGGGCCGGGATATTTTCAGGATATACATTCAACGTAATAAACCGGGTTTGCTGCTGCGCCCAGGCATTTTCCAGTAATGCTTTTACAAACAACCGACCAACGCCTTGGCCTCTAACTTTCGGGTTAACAATAAGGCAGGCTATGTGAATACCGTTCTCGACTTTTTCATAGGCCTGAGCAAAACCAACCAGCTCTTCATTCTGATAAAACGTAAAAGTCCCGCGTTCGTTGCCTTTAATTTGTTGCCAGATAGCATCCGCCGGGCTGCCATACCGAACTTTATCGCCAAACCACAGCCGGAACTCTGCGGCATTCTCAGGCCAGGTCAGCGCCACTTTTAACTCGTTAATTTCAGCTTTTTTTAGCATGGCTCTTTGTCTTAACAATAGGGTTTTCAACGTAAATTATCACAGAAAAAACCCCAACGTCGCATTAGTTCGTTAACTAAGGTAATGTAATGCCGATAAAAATAACCTCCTATAAGAGGTCATTAACGGCGCCATGCTAAGCAATATCAAACTGCACCAGAAACTCGCTTTACCCTTAATTATTCTCTCTCAATTACTCGGTACTTCCTTGTGGTTCAGCATTAACGGAGTCTGGCATCCTTTATCGGCAGAACAGCAACTTACTGAGTCAGACTTAGGCGCTCTAACACTTGCCGTGCAGCTGGGCTTTATTATCGGCACTCTGACGCAGGCATTAACCGGGTTGGCTGATCGTTACCGGGCAAGTCAGATCTTCCTGTTCTCAAGCATGCTTGGTGCAGTCGTTAATGCACTCTTTATCCTTACCGTTGATATCGCCAGCATAGCCTGGTTGCTGCGCTTCTTAACCGGACTTTGCCTGGCAGGAATTTACCCAATGGGAATGAAACTGGTGATATCCTGGGTTCCACGCTACGCTGGCAGTGCCCTTTCCTGGTTATTAGCCATGCTAACGCTCGGAACAGCGCTACCACATCTTATGCGTGGCATTACTCTGGACTTTTCCTGGGAAATTCCTCTTTTAACTTCGTCAATACTGGCATTGCTTGGCGGTTTATTAGTGGGCTGGCTTGGTAGTGGGCCTCATTTACCTAGCGTAGCGACACCCCAAACGTTACGTTCCGGATTACGCGCATTAACCCAACCTAAGTTTCGTGCCATAGCAATAGGCTACTTTGGTCATGCCTGGGAACTCTACGCCTTTTGGATGCTGACACCATTGTTGGTATTGCACCCATTAGCGACTCTCAACGTGCCGTTAGGCACAGTGCCCTGGCTGGCCTTTAGCATTATTGCTATTGGTAGCCTGGGCTGCATTGGCGGCGGTATCATGAGTAAAAAAATAGGCGGTTTACGCGTTGCCCGACTGGCTTTATTCAGTTCCGGTGCTATTTGCTTACTATACCCTTTAATGACAGAGCTTCCGGCAGGGTTTATTTTCGCTTTATTACTACTGTGGGGACTGACTGTTATCGCCGACTCCCCACAATTTTCGGCACTAGCCGCCCAGTTTGCGCCAAAGGAGAATATTGGTTCGGCACTGGCTATAATGAATGCCATTGGCTTTTCTTTAACACTACCGGCAATATGGCTAACCAGCAATTTTTGGTCTATACATAATGAATGGGTAACCTGGCTTTTACTGCCCGGCCCCGTTATTGGTTTATGGGCAATGCGTAAATTATCAGCATAGAGAAAAAGCATGACGACAGAACGGAAAGACCAGCGTATCTACAAACACGGCATTTTCACCATTGTCGGGGTAATTGCTGCTTTAGCTCTTATTTTTCTTATTGCCAGGTTTGGCTAAGTGAGTACTCGCTACCCCTCACTCACCCTGCAATGTCAAAACTAAAGTACGGGCGCCACCATGATTTCTATGTTCACATAGGTATATACCTTGCCATGTTCCCATATTCAGACCACCTTCGGTAACCGGAACCGTCACGCTACTTCCCAGAATACTGGACTTTAAATGTGCGGGCATGTCGTCAGAACCTTCAAATGTATGCCGGTAATAGGGCGCATTCTCCGGTACCATTTCATTAAAGTGGCTTTCAAAATCCTGCCGCACTGTTGGATCAGCGTTTTCGTTGATGGTCAGCGATGCCGATGTGTGTTTTATAAATACGTGTAATAGCCCAGCTTTAACCGAACCGAGTTGTGATAAAGCTTGTTCTACTTCATGACTAATAAGATGAAAACCACGCGGCTTAGCCGCTAACTGAAGTTCCGTTTGTTTGATAAGCATTTGTAAACCTGTTTGCCGTATATCAGAGCTTGCCATATGCTGACAGCATACAGAAAATAAAAGTATAACTTAAAGGAAGACTGACGATGCGATACTTAATTATAGTTTTCAGCCTGCTATTCAGCAGTACGGTTTTAGCTCAAGAAAATGTAGAGGAAGCGACAACGAAGGCTGTTGAGGGCTTTCTTTACGGTGCCAGCATCAATGACCACAAGGTTCACGATAACTTCTGGGCAGAAGAACTCACTTACACCAGCTCGACTGGAAACCGCTTTGGTAAAGAGCACCTTATGTCCGGCGTGAAAAGCTCAAAAACCAAAGAACCGGAAAACGTCGAAGTTTGGTACGGTGCCGAAGATATCGAAGTAAAACAATTTGGTGACACGGTGGTTTTTAATTTCACACTAACCGCCGAAGAAGAAGGAAAAGTGACAAAATACTATTACAATACCGGCGTTCTTATTGAACGGGACGGTCGCTGGCAGGCTGTTAACTGGAACGCGACTGAAGTCCCTGAATAAAACCGATATAAACACCGGGGGTAGAAATGGCAAGAGCACACGCATTACATATTTTAGTTGAAACGAAAGATGAAGCCGAAAAACTAAAAGAGCAACTGGCCACAGGTGCAAAGTTTGCTGAGCTTGCACGTAAGCACTCACTTTGCCCATCGGGCAAAAAAGGTGGTGACTTAGGCGAGTTTAACCGCGGACAAATGGTACCGGCATTTGACAAAGTGGTGTTTGGTAAGCCCACACTTGAAGTGCATGGCCCGGTCAAAACCCAATTTGGCTGGCACTTAATTAAGACATTGTCTCGTAGTTAGCTGGCCGGGGCGGTGCCGGACTTAATTATTTTGTTCCGGCTCAACGCCTTTCTCGTTTTCAGATTTTACATAAATAGCAATGCCTTCTCCGGTTTTATCAGTCAACCCAAAAGCCTTACCCACACTTACTCCTAAGCCCAAGTTACCCGAGTATTTCCCTGCGCCGGTGCCGACATAAACAGAGTTACCTTCTTTTTCACCCGTTTTTTGAAGCAAAATTCCATTAGCACCAACTTTTGCCGCTTCCTGTTTCAGGCGCTTTAATACCGCGTCCATTTTCGCCTGCTCACCAAAGCTCCACGAGGAGTCGCTGGTTGCTTCAATTAAAGCTATTTCCTCATAGTTTTCTGGTTTTTCTAAATAGACTTTTACCTGCTCAGCCGGAATTTCCGGACGAGCATCACCAATAAGCACGGAAGAAGACGGTGACGCACAGCCCGCCATTAACAACGCCAGACCAAAAACTAAACCATAAGAAATGTTGTGTTTCATAATACGACTCTCGGTTTCAATTCCATCCTTAATCAATAGCACAGAAGTGGAGATTTCACTCAACTCTTTCAATATCTTTAAGGAGCCGTAGAATGCAGTTGGAATAAACGCTGTTCATGCTTTATTAAAAGAGGAGCTTTCAATTGGCGCACCAAAAACCGCACCTGCCCAGCAAGCTATGTCCGGTTTGCCAGCGTCCATTTGTCTGGCGTAAAAAATGGAAGGACTGCTGGGATGACGTTAAATACTGCTCTGAACGCTGTCGAAGACAAGGCCGTCAAAACTAGCGACACCTGATGATACCGAGGGTCATCAGCGCCAATAGTCGGGTGGTATTTTCGCCAATATTTCATAAAATTCTTTAGCCGCTTTTCTTCTATGCTAGCGTGGTTTTGTAAAGATTGGAATGTGTATACTGAACCTACGAACATAAAATTACGTACTAAATCGCACAGGAGAAAACCTGCTTAAAACAGTGGACAATGGTTTTGCTTAAGCGTAACCATGTCCATATTCCTATTTACACCAGCCGGGTCTTATATTTTCAATGAATAAAGCCGCGTTCGCCGATCTTGCCGAATACATGGATTTGCTATTAGATGCGATTTGCGTTGTTAATAAGCAGCACCAGTTCAGTTATTTGAGCCCGGGTGCAGCCCGTGTTTTTGGTTATACCCCTGAAGAAATGATTGGTCGTTCAATGTTTGACTTTATGCACCCCGATGACCATCAGGCAACCATGGCTATCGCTCAACAAGTCAACTCAGGTAACGAGGTTGTTCAGTTCGAGAACCGATACATACGTAAAGACGGCTCAATAGTGCATTTGCTATGGTCCGCGCGCTGGTCTGAACGAGACCAGATGCGGGTTGGCGTTGCCCGGGATGTATCTGAGCAAAAGCAACTTGAAGCAGAACGTGAAGCTTTAATAGCGCGCTTAGAGCATATGGCACTGACCGATCCATTAACCCAGCTCCCCAACCGCGCACTATTTTATGACCGGGTTCGTACATCACAAACACGAGCAGAACGCGATGGCGGCGGCCTGGGTCTGTTGTATTTAGATCTCGATAAATTCAAAGTTATCAATGACGCCTATGGGCACGCAACCGGAGACCAGTTACTGAAGGGAGTTGCTGAACGGATTGCAGCTTCAGTTCGTGCAACCGACACGGTAGCGCGCTTAGGTGGCGATGAGTTTGTGGTACTTATTGATGCGGTTCCGACAACAGATGAAGGAGTCGATATAGTGCGAACCGTTGCTGAGAAAATTCGTCAGGCAATGCAGGCACCATTAATACTGCCGCATGGAGAAGAGGTTGTTACCGCCAGTATAGGAATGGCTCTGTGGCCTAAACACGGAGACACCGTAGACGCTCTAATAAACCGGGCAGATCAAGCTATGTATCAGGCCAAGCGCGGCGGTGGGAATCGACTAAGTGAATAACCAATGAAAGCAGCGCATCACCGCAGAGTTAGTGCGGTGATGCGCTGTATTTAGGGAAAAGATTTAAGAACTTTTCGTTTCGCTAATATAGTCGTTAACGAATTGCTCAAGTACATTAAGTGGTACCGGACCACTACCCAGCACAACGTCATGGAACTCACGAATATCAAACGCATCACCAAGCTCTGATTTAGCTTTTTCGCGCAATTCAAGAATTTTGTTCATACCAATTTTATAGGCTGTTGCCTGGCCTGGCATAACAATATGACGCTCAACCATTTTCACGGCATCGGCTTTCGCGTTCGGCGTATTGTTCACGTAGAAATCGATACCCTCTTCACGAGTCCATTTTTTGTCATGGATACCGGTATCAACAACCAAACGCACTGCACGCCAAAGCTCCATAGCTAAACGACCAAAGTCAGAGTAAGGGTCTTCATAAAGGCCAATCTCTTTTGGAAGTTTTTCGGTATATAGCCCCCAGCCTTCTGTATAAGCCGTGTAGCGGCCATACTTTCTGAAACTCGGAATACCTTCCAGCTCCTGGGCCATTGCAATTTGCATATGGTGACCCGGAATACCTTCATGATAAGCCAAAGCTTCCATCTGATACGTCGGCATAGATGACATATCGTACAGGTTGGCGTAATAGATTCCCGGACGTGAACCGTCCATTGACGGCTGCTGATAGAATGCTTTACCTGCAGACTTCTCGCGGAAAGGCTCTACCGCTTTTACCGTTAACTCAGCTTTTGGTTTATTAAGAAACAATTCATCAAGGCGTCCACGCATGTCATCAATAACGGCAGTGGCTTCATCCAGATAACGTTGACGACCTTCTTCCGTACTCGAATAAGTAAAGTCGTCACTGTTGCGCATATGCACAAAGAACTTCTGAAGCGTGCCGTCAAAGCCAACTTCTTTCATAATGCCGCGCATTTCTTCGTGAATACGCTCTACTTCGTCCAGACCAATTTGATGAATTTCATCGGCAGTCAGATCGGTCGTGGTGGTGCGTTTTAATGCGTTATTATAAAAAGCTTCGCCATCAGGAAATTTCCAGGCGCCGTCTTTAGTATCCGCTTGCTCAGCAATGCCCTCTACTGAGGTGATCAAGCTTTCATAGGCCGGTTTTACTGATTCCAGCATCGCTTTTTTCGCCGAATCTAAAAGCTCATCGCGCTGACTGTCATCAATATCTAAGCCGTCTATTTTCTTAGAAAAGTCTGCCCATAACGCGCTGGGTTCACCATCATCAAACGGCGCACCGGTAATGATATTTTCACTGTCGCTAATGACATAAGGGTAAACGAACTTAGGTGCGATAATGCCTTTCTCAGCCCGCAGCTCCAGGTTCTCTGCCAACTGCTCAAATAATTCCGGCAGGCCATTAAGACGCGCAATATAGTCTTCTGCATCATCCACTTCGCTAATACCGTGCTGATTAATTAGCAACGATGCTACGCTGGAGTGCATACCGAACATTTGGTTAACCGGGTAGTTATAGTGACGCCATTTAAAGTCAGCAATGTCGTTTTCCAGCTTCTGCTTCATTAGCGTCCAGCTTATTTTAGTCTGCTCATTCAGCTTAGACTCATCAATAGCCATTACCCGTTCCAGCTGTGCTTTCTGAAACTCTAAATCTTCTTTTGCGCGCTCTTCAGAAATATCGTCCCATTTATCCTGGTCATCTTTAATACCAAGGTAAGACTGATACATAGGGCTGCGCATAACATTTTCCATGAAAATGTCTTCAAACAGCTTATTCGCCTTTTCCGATTCGGTTTGCTCCGCATTATGGGTAGTGTTTTCAGTCGTCGCAGTTTTCGACTCCGCAGTTGCCGTCGTCGCTTCTTCTTTGGAAGCGTCAGAGCAGGCTGTTGTCATTAACACTAGCGAGACCGCCAGCGCTATCTTTTTATATTCAAACATGTGTTCTCTCCTGTCAGTTTTCTAAACTTGATATCTGTTGTAGCACAGTATGTCAACGCAGGCACGACCACAGGGTAAATTGTTAAGGCAGGCAGCTGCTTATTGCAGTCTATGTTCCCGGCAGGCTTCAATTTGCGCCGCAGGCAAGGGTTCACCTATTACCGGTTCAAGTGCTAACTGCACTTTTGGGATCAGTGCCTGAAACTCTGCCAGCAAAACCTCTTCGCTTACGCTTTCATTAAACACAAGTGTCACCTTTAAGCTTTGCGGAAAGCGCTGGTAGTTCACTTCATGAGTCAGCCAGATAAACCCCTCGTGATCAAACTTTGCGGCTTCGCACATTTGAGTCAGTTCGCGGATTATCTCGCGTTCTAGCTTTTTGTCCGTTTTTCGCATAGAAACCTTTCGTATTCGTTCAACAGAAAGCCTCGGCTATATTGGTATGGAAAGCGTATTTATTACGGTGCTCTATGCTGGTAGCATGTGGTTGTCGATAAGTTAGGTAGAAGCCTTATAACGCGTACTTCGCCCACCGCCTTCTGTTTTATAAAGCAGCCCTTGTGCAACCATATCCGCCAAGTGTCGCGTCGCCGTTGCTTTGCTCACTTTAGCCACCGACTTATACTGCGATGCATTAATGCCGTCCGCAAAATCACCATCCAACAACCGGTTAAGCACCTTTTGCTGATTCGGTTGAACATTTTTATCCGCGTGGTGAGCCCAGAATTTTGCCTTAGCGACAACCCTGTCAATTTTTACTAGGGCAGCGTCAATAGCTTCAGTAAGTGTTTGTAAAAACCAAACAAGCCATGGCGTTATATCAACCCCATGTTTCTGGGTATATTCCAGTATGTCGTAATAACCCGTACGATTTGCCAAAATCGCTTCGGACATCGCAAATAACCGAATACTTTGCCTGTCCGCCTGAGCCAGAGCTCTGTCGGTAAGCGCTCGAGTTATACGCCCGTTCCCATCCTCAAATGGGTGTATTGTCACAAACCACAAATGGGCAATAGCAGCACGTAACAAAGGGTCGTAGTGCGAGTCCTGCTGCGTTTCGTTGTACCAATTAACAAAGCTTTCGAGCTCTGGCTCAATATTGGCTCTTGGTGGCGCTTCAAAATGAACGGTCGGTCGTGAAATAGGGCCAGAAACAATTTGCATAGGTGCTTCACCGCGCAAAACACCAGGCTCTACTTTTTGCATAAGCGATTCATGATGTTCAAACAACCACCGATGCCAGTTTAGTAGCTTTTCTAATTTAATTGGCTCATCCAGGTCTGTTACTGCAGATCGCATTAAACTGGCTAGCCCTTCCGAGGAACCATCTGTTTTTACCGGTGATTCGTCATTAATACCGAACTGCCGAGCCAAAGATGAGCGCACCGCGTACACATCAACTTTTTCACTTTCTATCGCCGACGATGCAACAATATTTGCCAAGAGCGTATCCAGACTAAACTCAGCGTCATTCTCAACTAGTGCAGATTTACCCTTTAGCTGACCAAGACGATCATAAACACCACGCAACAAAGGCGCCAGCTGTTGTTGCTGCCACACCATGTTCGGCCAATTTTTATGTTGCCAAAGCCACGCGGTCATTTGCTGATTACCTTAGTTGCTTGCGTCGTGAGCTGAATACTAAATTTATTCGGCTCGATATATGAGCCAAATAGTAGGTGTATTCGGCTCATTTTGCAAACATTGGTACTTCTGTACCTTTTACCTGCTAAAGCCAATACGGGACTAAATCTACTAAAAGACTACCTGCGATCAGATACATTACCGCACTGATTAATGCATTGATAATACGCCAGGTTCTTGGTTTATTCAGTTTGTTCGCAAGTTTTTTTGCAACAAATACCAGTGTATAGAACCAGACTGCCGAGGCACATAAAGCTCCGGCAACGAACCACGGTCTATAGACTTGCTCAAAGCCAGCAGTAACACCGCCAACCAGAACAACAGTGTCTATATAAACGTGTGGGTTTAGAAATGTCATTGCAAAAGCCATCAATAATGCGCTTTTAAGCGATGTTCTTTTGCTTTCACCCTTTTCTATCGATAATCGACTTTCACCTTTTATCGCAGCTTTTAGCGCATTACTTCCATACCAGATTAAGAAAATAGCACCCGCTAAGCTCAGCATTTGCCCCCAGATGCTTTCAATCGAAAAGAGCGCGCCAACGCCAAATACGCCCGCACCAATAAGTAGAATATCGCCGATAAAGCAAACGGTCGCCGCTGCAAACGGATGATTATTGGTTAGCCCGGTTTTTAACAGAAATGCATTCTGGCTACCAATTGCGATAATCAACCCACCAGAAATTACGGCACCCATAACGAATACACTGACAAACTCAAACATTATCACTTCCTGCGTTGTTCTAATCGTTTAAGTCAACGATAATGGAAATCATCTCCAGTTTAATATAAAGAAACAAACAGTCAATATAATGACCGATAAAGATAAAACAGCTATTAACGAAGCTATCGCAAAACGCGTTTACACCTTTCGTAAGCAATACGGAATGTCCCTTGATGAGCTGGCTAAAAATGCCGAAATCAGCAAGGGAATGCTAGTGCAAATAGAGAAAGGGCGTGCAAACCCAAGTATCGGAATTCTATGCAAATTAGCCAATGCACTTGCCGTTTCTGTGGCGGATATAGTAGCTGTATCAGACGACCCGAAAGTAACGATTCGACAGCCTCAGGACATTCCGACACTCTGGAATGGTGATCATGGGGGGGCTGCTCGACTGCTTGCAGGTTCAAAGGGCACAATCATGATCGAGTTATGGCGATGGTCTATGTTTCCCAAAGAACAATTTGTATCTGAGGCGCACTCTAAAGGAACCATTGAACTCATTCACGTTGAGGAGGGTTGTTTAGACGTTTTGGTGAATGAAGAAACTTATACGTTATCCGCAGGTGACTCAATGACCGCCGAAATGGATGTCGAACACACCTACCTAAACAGCACTACCGAACCCGTTCACTTCACAATGACGGTTTATGAAAAGTCTCGGTAGGCGTTTCATAACAACAGTGGCGTCAGGGGAAAGTGAACAGTCGTAGCGCTGGCTTAGCCAATGCGCTTAAATATCACGGTTTGTCTTTTGAAGGCACGCATCACCGAGCTATTGATGATGCGTTAAATATTGTTCGATTGCTGAGGTTTACTGAACTATGAGCTCTCACCTGCGGTAAAACCGCAGGCTACTCAAAGCACGTCATTCTATATTTTGGATCTGAACATTATTTAGATAAATTTAACCTTTGAAAATAAGATACTTACAAATATAAAGCCCACCTAAAAATAAATATGTCATACTTTATGTCATACCAACTACTTATGGCTTCAGCTCCTTGATAAGGATGGAGACTCTTTGCTTGGAAATACCGAACTCAGCTGCTAAGTCCTGTTGCCTAAACTGTTTTCCAGAAGTTCGAAGATCAGATAAGCGTTCCCTTAGTCGCGACCTCAGTTCCTCGTCCCTTCCGGCCCCCCTCTTTGGGCCTGGTTGTATTTCTTTTTCGCAAATGGTCATGTAGACCTCGTGCCGAGCAATAATTTCGAACACAAAGTCCAACCAATATTCAAAGTCCGAATCACTTGCTTTTTTTAAAAAGAAAGCTGGTAATTCGGGCTCGCGATTCTCTCCCTCAAGGTCAGTCATTAGGGTCTTAATGAACTCAAGCCGAGCATAACCAATACTCGCATAACATGACGACAATTTTTTATATGTTATAGGGTAGAAGCGGCCAACTATCTGTTTCACAGAATCAAATATACCTTTAGATGAACCTTTTGATATCCTCACTAATTCAAAGCTGGCTTTTGTTGGATCTATTGTCAGAGCAAGAATGTGCGTTGAAAACATCCGGTAATAACTACTCTTCTTTATGTTCTGAGCCAGCTTATCCCCGTTATTTTCAATGGCGGACAATAGTCTTCTTTTATCTCTAATCTGCACCTTTCTTGTCTTTCCTGAAGCCTGATGTTGCCAACAAAAATACTGCCTTCTTCCGTCATGTCTATTCAGCTCTCTAACGGGCCTCCAACACAATGCGCAAAAAATTGGATACATAAAATCTATACCTAACAGATAGTTAAGATGTCATTAGATTACACACACAGGCGTCAGTCAATAGGGTTATGAAATTAGCTAAAAATAAGACTAGCCAACCCGCTAAGATACTTTTTGCCAAACCAGCCGGCACTGAATGTCAGTGGCGGAAAATGAATACAAGGAAGTCTTATGGAACACAATCAACTCATCATCAGACCCGCTCAACTAGCTGAAATGCTAGGAGTAAGCACTGTAACCCTTTGGAACTGGAGAAGAAAAAAAATCATGCCAGAACCCCTTTGCTTTGGCCCTCGCTTTATAGGCTGGAAGAAAGATGTGATCACCGAATGGATCGACAGTCAGCAAAACACTACCGGAGATTCTTTATGAATTTCTGTTACAGAGATCTTTATTCAGACGAGAGAATTTGTTTTACACCCCATGCACCTGTGGTGCTGCCGCGATGCAGTACGAATTCATTCTCTGACCCAAGCCCAGTGCGAGATCGAAGCGAATTCGGCACCGAATTTAATTCGCTCAACATGCATTCGAAAGCCCTCACCCTATCAGTGGTTTCATTGAATTCAAGGAAGATAAAATGAAAAGGCAAAGCCCAACCAAACAAGTTAGTGTTCGACTACCGGCCCGGGATCATCAACGGCTCGTGCTCGAAGCCGAGCGACAAGGTACAACCGTAGCAGAGGTTGCTCGGCAAAGGATTCAACTTGCGGAGAAGCAGATTGAACTTCGTGACATGATTTCGAGCCTTCTTAGTCACATCACCAAAAATATCTTTGTCATTACCGCGAATGTTGCAGGCCTAAACCCTGATGAGTCTGAAGCGGCAAGAATCAGCATTGAGAAACAGTTGAAAAGGAGGCTCAAATGAAGCGTTCACGTACAGCTTTGTTCTGGGAAAACCTTCTAGTAATGCTCGCTTTGATGGTTATTCTGTGCATTTTTATAGGAGCAGCCATTCTTACCTATTTGCAAGAGTGGGTCATCGCTGAGGCGATTGTTAAATGGCTTATTTTCAGCCTTATGTCCTTTCTCTCACAGGATGCACTACCAAGCCCCCCTGCAATCTCAACAGAAGTTGCGTATGTATGTATTGGCGCTCTGTTCACATCAGCTTCAATGAGTGTCTGGATAACCTGGCAGTTCAGAATCAGAAACTCTAATAGCTCTCAATACAAGCACCTTGAAGGGCCTCGCTTGCTTTTACATCGACAAGCGGTAAAACATTTTAGAAAAAAATCCAAAGGTGGTGGCCAGAGAGGCTTGTATATCCATCCATCAATTAAGTTACCAATTGTTTATGAGGTTTCAAATTTCTTAGTTTGGGGGATGCAGGGTTCTGGCAAATCAAACCTGATAAAGTATCTTGTTCAACAATTGATTGAACGTAAAGATCGGGCCGTCATTTACGACATGAAAGGTGAATACACTCAGGCGTTTTTTCTTGATAAACAAACATTACTATTGAGTCCAAGCGACCAACGGAGTGTTTACTGGTGCCTCGGAAGAGATATCACGACTCCAGGGCTTGCAGAGGCTTTCGCGGAATCTGTAATTTCTAGTTCGGCCACCGACGAAACATTTTGGGTTGATTCCGCCAGAGTAGTTCTGATCGGCGTTATTGTTGGTCTCATAGCAGAACGAAAGCCTTGGTCTTGGAAAGACCTTGCCGAGAGAGTTTTCGCCAGTGACACTAAGCTCTCCGCACTGTTGGAAAAGCACTATCCTCAGGCTGCCACCCTCGTCAACCCGCATGACAAAACCACTCAGTCAATTCGTTCGATGATTGCCACCCAGCTCTCTTGGATAAGTAATATCAATCAACCAAAAGCCGATTCATTAAATGAATTCTCTATTACTGACTGGCTACTCAATAATGACAAGAGAACACTTATTGTTCGAGGCGATATCAACTCCCCTCTCATGAGCAAAGCGCTCATTACGGCATTGATGTCCCTGCTCAGCAATGCCGTCCTATCTCGTTCCGACGAAGATGCGAGCCCCATTTGGTTAGTTGTTGATGAACTTGCAACAATTAATAAAAGTTCGAGTTTTGAGCGGTGGCTTGCTCAGGGAAGAAGTAAAGGTTGCCGGACAATAGCCGGAGTTCAACTGTTATCGCAACTACATTCAACTTACGGCACAAACGACGCAAATACAGTGCTGGGCTTGTTTGGGAACATCGTCACCTTTCGATTAGGTGCGACAGGAGAAGCAAAAAATGTTGCGTCCGACGTCTTTGGTAAACGCCGCATTGAATACCTGTCTGCGTCTTTTAACGCTCAGCAAGAACAGTCCTATTCCCTCCCCCAAGAGAACATAGCTGTTGTAACGCCTGAAGACATCGTTAGTTTACCCCAACCAAGTTTGAAAAATGGCATTGAGGGTTACTTAATGGTTACCGGAATTGCAGCAGCATATCGCTTACGTTGGCCCATAACCAAGAACCTAGAAACAATTGCTCCCGCTCTTGTAGAGCAGGATAAGCAGAACCATCAATCGAAGGTCAAAGTCTCTAATAGACTAAATAGGAGAGAGTCAACATGATGACCTTCGCTAAAATCAATAATGAGGGTAAATACTACTTAGACCTCGCTAGAGAGGACTATTACGTTAATGGTGGCGAACCCGACGGAATTTGGGGAGGTGCGGGAGCAATAATCCTTGGATTAAAAGGCAAGGTTGAGAAAGATCAATTTAAGAAGATTCTGAAAGGCTTTTCGCCATGCGGAAAGAACAGTCTTTGTCAGAATCCCGGCGATGATCATACACCTGGGTGGGATCTAACTTTTAATGCTCCCAAAAGCGTATCTGTACTTTGGGCCGCGGCAAGCTCCAAGACTCGGCAACAAATACAAGCAGCCCAGCTTCTAGCAGTTCGAGAAGCGTTATCCTTGCTTGAAGAGTATGCGGCTTTCACACGGCGAGGTCACGGTGGTAACGAAAGAGAAAAAGTTGAAGGTCTTATTGCAGCAACGTTTGAACACTCAACCAGTCGGGAAGTAGATCCTCATCTGCACACTCACGCAATAGTTGCAAACTTAGCGCCCCGAGAGGATGGAAGCTGGGGAACATTGGACTCCCGCACCGTCATGCTTTGGCAGAAAGCAGCTGGTATGATTTATAAAGTCAGCCTTGCAGACTCGATTAGAAATATGGGCTTCGAGACGGAACTTGATGGCGAAACATTTCATATTCGCGGTATTCCAAAATCTGTATGTGAACACTTTTCCAAGCGCTCAGCGCAAATTGTTGATGCGCTAAAAGAGCGAGGTATTAAGAATCGTTCATCTGTCTCGGGAGATATAGCGTCATTAAGCACACGTGAAGCTAAAGGCGAGATTAATCGAGCAGAGCTGCTTAAAAAGTGGCAAACAGAACTTTCTTCGCTAGGTTTAGCTCAGCAGAATATAAGCAAGTTAAAAGAAAACACACCGGACGAAAAAGATCTATTGAATGAAGCTATTGTTGATCACGAAACGCTCGCTGGTGCTCTTACAGAAAAATCTTCCTCCTTCACTAAGCAGCAAGCCTTTTTCACTGGAGGTATAGAAGCGTTAGAGCATGGCCAATCAGTGCAGTCACTCCGAGCATTGATAAACAATCTGGCTCAATGGGAATCTACAGTAGAACTTGGCAAGGATTGGAAACACACCGAACTCTTCACAACGCAAAACGTACTGAGCACTGAACGGTCATTGATAAAAAAGGCTAAACAACTTGGAGCCGCTGATTGGGCAAACGTTTCCTCAAAGACAGTTGAGCACTGCATTGCTAATCAGTCGATACAGTTAAGCGATGAACAAATATTCGCCGTCCACAATGTTTGTTCTAAATCACAACTTGCTATTTTGCAGGGCTCTGCTGGGTCAGGCAAATCAGCATCCATGCAATGTGTGAGCGAAATTTACCACTCAATAGGAAAACACGTTGTTGGTGCTGCTGTAGCGAGGACCGCGGCGAACAACCTCGAAAATGAAGCTGGTATTCAATCATTTACCATCGCTCGTTTGCTTGCATGGCTAGATACAGATAAACCTCCAATTTCAGAAGGTGACGTACTCATCATTGACGAAGCAGGCCAGGTAGGCACGTTTCAACTTGAGCAATTAATGAACTTTGCGACACAACTCAATTTCAAAGTCATTCTTGTGGGAGAAGATAAACAACTTGATGCTATCGAACACGGCGGTGTTTTACGCTATCTATCTGACCCTGATGTAATCGGGACAACTAGGGTTGAAACTATACGCCGACAAAACAAAGCTTGGGATAGGCAAGCAGTTGCAGATTTTAGAGATGGGTATGCACATCAAGCACTTTCTCAATATCAAAAACGTGGCCAACTTCATTTTGAATCTAGTGATGAAAAAATCAAAGAACGGATTGTCAGTGAATGGACTCAATTTCGTCATACCCAACCAACAAAGCGCTCGTTAGTCATTGCTCAAAGCTGGGCGGATGTGGTGGAGCTCAACAATGAAATGAGAACAAAGCTTCAAGCAGAAGGTATCGTTGGCGTAGAAAACATTCCGGTAAAGGGAATTGTGAGCGAGCGGGAAATTGACCTGCAAGTTTCTTTGGGGGAACGAATCCGGTTCACAAAAAATGACTACGGAAGAAATTATACGAATGGCGATCTCGGAACTGTGACCAAAGTTAAAGTCATGGATGATGGAGATATTTGGATCCGAGTAAAGCTCGACTCTGGTCGTGAAACTCAGTTTATGGCGTCATCTTACGCAAATGAGGAGGGGCGAACATACATAACCCAAGCGTACGCGCAAACTGTTTACTCAGCGCAGGGCTTGACGATTGATGGTGATGTTTTTGTCTATTACTCACCAAACATGGACAGAGCTCACACTTATGTAGCTTGTTCAAGACATAAGGATAAAGCACACATTTTTGTGAATTCTCAAGAATTAGAGGGCAACATTCCGGAAAACTTCATACATGCCCCTCGCGACGTAGGGCTAAGAGAAGCCCTGGCAGCAAACATGTCACGCAATAATAGACCAAAGCTTGCAGTCGAATATTTGTCTAACGATGAATTAAGCGTCGCTCTTGAACAAAAAGTGAAAATCAACGAACAAGAACTCACCATTTAATTACAGAAACTCCTTCCTTTTCAAATTATTCTTGTTTATTCCCTAATTTTCTCATACGCTCATTTTAATCATTAAAGTGAGCATAATTATGAGTGATGAAATTCTCACGCTTAAGGAAGTGGCGGAATATCTCAAGTTAACGGAAAAAACAGCGTACAGGCTTGCAGCTGAAGGCAAGCTGCCAGGATTCAAGGTGGGTGGTTCCTGGAGGTTTAAGCGAACAGACCTTGATACCTGGATTGAATCACAGAAGAACAATGTTTAGAGCAGACAAATGACGCAAAAACTTACATTACCTCGATTAGAGTACCTCTTATTAACTGCGTGTGATGACTTACGTGGCAGCATGGATGCCAGTGAATACAAGGAATACATCTTTGGTATGTTATTCCTCAAACGTGCAAGTGACTTGTTTGACCAACGCCGTGAGCTGCTAAAAAAGGAGCTAACTCAAAAAGGCATGTCCGCTGCGGATATAGAAGAAGCATTGGAAGACCCTGATAATTATTCAGGTAAATACTTTTATATTCCTCCTCGGGCAAGATGGAACGAGCCCTGGGACGAAGAGGTTATGCTTAAGGATAAGGACGGTAACCCGATCCTTGGTGCAGATGGAAATCCAACGTTTGAGACAGTAAATCACCCTGCACTAAAGCATGAAAAAGAAAATGTTGGCACCATGCTCAATAAGGCGTTAGAAGCGATAGAAGATGCCAACCCTGATGCACTGCAAGACGTACTAAAAAGCATTAACTTCAACAGAAAGATAGGTCAGCGAACACTTGACGATGACACCCTTGCTAATTTCGTTCAAAACTTCGAAAAAATACCACTAAAAGACGAAGACTTTGAATTCCCCGACCTCCTCGGTGCAGCCTACGAATGGCTGATAAAATATTTCGCAGACTCAGCGGGCAAAAAAGCTGGAGAATTCTACACCCCCGAACAAGTGGTTCGTATTTGTGTAGAAATCTGTAACCCAAAAGAAGGCATGAGCGTATACGATCCTACTGTGGGCTCTGGCGGCATGCTGATACAGATGCGGGATTACCTGCGTGAAAACGGTGGCGATGCAAGCGAGCTATCGTTGAACGGCCAGGAGAAAATCGGAACTACCTGGTCTATCTGTAAAATGAATATGCTGCTTCACGGTATTTCCCATGCAGACATTCGCCAAGCCGATACCATTCGTGCCCCCCAGCATTTAGATGATGAAACAAACGAGTTAAAGCGTTTCGACCGGGTGCTAGCTAATCCACCCTTTAGTCAGAACTACATCAAAAAAGACCTAAAGTTCTCTGGTCGCTTTCCGGTGATGATGCCGGAAAAAGGCAAAAAGGCGGACCTGATGTTTGTTCAGCACATGCTATCGGTACTAAAGCACGATGGTCGACTGGCAACGGTTATGCCTCACGGCGTGTTGTTTCGTGGTGGAGAAGAACAACAGGCACGCAAGTACTTCATCGAGCAAGGCTACTTAGAGGCCATTATCGGCCTGCCAAGCAATCTTTTTTACGGTACGGGAATACCCGCTTGCATTCTCGTTTTGAATAAAGCCGGAGCTGCCGAGCGCGATCATGTTTTATTTATCAATGCCGATCGAGAGTACCGGGAAGGCAAGGCGCAAAACCACCTTCGCCCAGAGGACATCGATAAAATTATTCATGCTTACCGCTCGGGCAATGACATCCCTGCCTATGCGAGAAAAGTACCTAAAGCTGAAATTGCCGCAGAAGATTACAACTGCAATATTCGCCGCTACGTCGATAATGCACCACCTCCCGAACCCCATGATGTGCGTGCGCACCTGCATGGTGGCGTGCCACTTGTTGAAGTGGATAGCCTCGAGCATTTTTGGGCCAATTACCCAGGACTGCGTGAAGACTGCTTTGTACCAAGGGATGAGACATATCTGGATTTATCCCCAAACATTGCAGAAAAGCGTAACATTGCTGAATTTGTTTCCAGCCATTCAGGTGTGCTCGACCGGCATCTCACATTAATGACACAACTGGAAGCCTGGTGGGAAAATAACTCGCCCCTAATCGAAGCCTTAGCCCCCGATCCTGCCAATCAGCATGCAAAGCCTGGCAACGTTTATAAAATGCGTAGCGAACTGTTAGAGAGTATCGAGCGAGAGCTATCAGGGCAAAACCTTCTCAACGCCTATCAGGTACGCGGCGCATTTGCTCAATACGTTGATTTGCTTAAAGCCGATTTCAAATCCATTGCGGCCAGCGGCTGGGGGCCAGAGCTCATTCCAGACAATGATATTCTTTTAAGCCAGTACCCTGAAGTGTTAGATGAATTGGAACAAGCTCAAGCCAGGCTCGCTGAGCTGCAAGCTCTGTTTGCCGCAGCCAGCGAAGAAGACTTTGAAGATACTGAAGACACCGGTGTATTACCTGCCGATGAAGTGAAAAACAAGAAAGATGAGCTTAAATCCGCAAATGCTGAGTGGAAGGCACAGCTTAAACTGATCAAAGACCTAGCTGGCAATCTTTTTACAGAAATCAAAGCTGCTGATTTATTACCTAAGGGCACAAAAAAAGGCTTCTACTGCACAGAAGGGCTAACGCAAAAGGAACCTACCTTTGATAATGGTAAACGGATATTGGAGCTTGCCAAAGAGGTTGGCTTTGCGTCTGAGTATGCCGAACCGATTAAAGATGCTATCACCCAAGGCAAGCTCAGCTATGAGCAAGCACAAGCCATTACCAAGAGTCTGGAACGTCACAAAGCTCTCGAAGATGAAGCCAAAGCGCTGAAAGCCACGATTAAAGGAATCGAGAACAAACGTGATGATCTGGTAGAAGCGGCTCGCCAGAATATTTCTGCTGATGAAGCGCGCGTCGTAATCTTGGAACGCCTGAAACAAACTCTGCTCAATATATACCAATCGTATATGCGGGCAGACCAACGCGCCTGTATTAATGCCATTGAGAACTTGTGGAGTAAATACGCGGTTCCTGCCACAACAATTGAGGCTGAGCGGGATGCTGCTTCAAAGCAATTACAAGCGTATATGGTGGAACTGGGATATGAATAAGCTCAAATTTGGCAATCTAATTGTAGAGTTACCAAAGTCAAAATTACCAGCTTCTGCTGCGACAGAAAGTGGACCATACTTATTTATCTGTAGTAGTTCTACTCCAAAGGTAACCGACTCTTGGATGCAAAATAAACCTGCTGTTGTTATGGGGACGGGTGGTGTTGCTTCTGTAAGTTACGCTGAAGGAGAGTTTTCCTATTCGACAGATACCTGGGCGTTCAGATCTAATAATGAAGAATACTCCACGGAATTTTTGTATCGAAAGATACAGCAGAATCTATCTAAAATTGACTACGCTGGGTTTGAAGGAAGTGGCTTACGTCACCTTAGAAAAGACTTCGTTAAGTCTTTATTAGTCGATATGCCCGAACCAGCTGCGGCTTATCAAATTACTAAAATACTGAGAGCAACCGATCAGACAATAGAAGAAACCGAAGCCCTTATCGAAAAATATCAACAAATCAAAGCGGGCTTAATACATGACCTGTTTACTCGTGGGGTCACCTCAGATGGTAAACTTCGTCCTTCCCGGGATCAAGCGCCTGAGCTGTATCAAGAAACTCCGATTGGGTGGATTCCAAAGGATTGGCACACTATAAGTTTTGGTCAATGCATTGAAACCTTAACTGATTATCATGCAAATGGTGCATATGAAATACTAAAGAAACATGTGGAGCTTTATGACCATAAAGATCACGCTGTAATGATAAGAACGACTAACTTTGAGCAGAATGACTTTTCGGAAAATCTAAAATATATATCAAAATCCGCTTATGAATTTTTGTCAAAATCTGCTGTTTTTCCCAATGATATCCTCATGAACAAGATTGCAAATCCGGGGGTTTCTTATTTAATGCCAGATTTAAATTTTCCCGTATCACTAGGGATGAACCTTTTTCTTATAAGATTAAAAAGCCAATTTTGCCCCAAGTTTTTTTCTTATTACCTAAAATTCAAAGAAGAATATGTCAAATCTTTTTCGAGTGGAACCGGTACAAAGACTATTACGAAAGATGCGGTGCGCTCATTAATGGTAGCCATTGCTTCAAAACATGAGGAGATGGAAAGAATAGGTATTATTTTAGAAGCGTGTGAGAAAAAAATTGATACTGAAAATCGGTTTTTAAAAAAACTTATTTCTAAAAAACAAGGAGTTATGAAAGACCTTCTTTCGGGAAAAGTTACCGTCCAAGTTGAAAAGCACGAGACTGCCCATGTCTGAGTACACGGAAGTTGAGCAGCCCTTCCTCCAACAGCTTGAAGAGCTGGATTGGGATCATGTGATCGATCAAGGTCCGGATATTCCCCAAAATCCAGACAGAAGTTTGCGCCAAAACTTCCGTCAATGGATTCTGCCAGGGGTATTTAAGTCCTCTGTCACCAAAATCAATAAAACCGGTGATGGCGTTTCATGGCTAACAGAAAAGCAGTTACAAGACCTTCAGGATCAAATACTTCGTCAACCTAACCGCACTTTGTTGGAAGCCAATGAGAATATTCAGAAGCTGCTATTCAAAACTCAGGTTGATGAGAATGAAGTGACTGGCGAGCAAGACCCGGTGGTTAAGCTAATTGATTTTGCTAACCCCGAAAACAATACCTTTCACGCGGTAAACCAGTTCCGTATAGATACACCTGGATGTGTTAAACAATTCATTATTCCCGACATTGTGTTGTTTGTTAATGGCATCCCATTAATCGTGGTGGAGTGCAAAAAAGGCGGGCCGACCTGTGCCAATCCGATGTTTGAAGCCTTTGAGCAACTTCAGCGATATATGAATCGTCGTGAAGAGACAAAAAAACACGGCCTGAAGGAAGGAGAGCCAAGGTTATTCTATACCAATATGATGCTGATCCGAACCTGTGACAATGAAGCCGATTACGGCACATTCACTTCGGGCCTGGAGCACTTCTATCCGTGGAAAACTCAATGGCCTGAAAACGACAGCATTACCAAGGGTATGTCGCAGCAACAGCAATTAATCAGTGGCATGCTGAATAAACAAAACTTACTCAGTATTTTACGTACCTGTACCGTTTTTATGGATACTGATGCCGGGCCCCGAATCAAAGTAGTTTGCCGTTACCAACAGTTCAGGGCCGCCCATAAGATTGTTCAGAAATTGCGTAACGGCCAGACTGCCGCTGAGAAGAGTGGCGTGGTATGGCATACCCAAGGATCGGGAAAAAGCCTGACAATGGTATTTGTGGCGAGGATGTTAAGAGCCTCTCGTGATCTCAGCGATTACAAAATTTTGTTAATTAATGACCGTACTGATCTAGAAGACCAGCTTGCAGAGACTGCCACTATCATCGGGGGGCGAGTCAATACCATAGAAAGCACCGACGCGTTACGTAAAAACCTGGCAACAGATAGCTCAGATATCAACATGGTGATGGTACACAAGTTTCAATTGCGCGATAAGAGCATGCCACTTTCTGTTGCTGAAGCTTTGGGGACATACCAAGCCATTCCAACTGCTGACACCTTCGGCGTTGTGAATGACTCATCCCGCATTGTGTTAATGATTGACGAGGCACACCGCACTCAGGGCTCAGACCTTGGCGATAATATTTTTGAAGCCTTCCCCAATGCAGCAAGAATTGCGTTTACAGGTACCCCGCTGATTACAGAGCGCCACGGTGAAAAACGCACGCATAAGCGGTTTGGTGAGTACATTGATAAATATCGCTTGATGGACGCGGTGAAAGATGGCGTAACCCTGCAAATTTTATATGAGGGAAAAACAGCCGATTCAGCGCTTTATGACAAGCATGGTTTCGAAACTAAATTTGAAAATTTATTTAAGCAGCGCTCAGAAGAAGAGTTGCTCGCAATTAAGAAAAAGTATGGCGCTACCGGCGATATTCTCGAAGCGGAAGCACGTATTGACGATGTCGCTAAAGACTTAGTGGATCATTACCTTTCTAATATTTTTCCCAACGGTTTTAAGGCACAGGTTGTTTGCCATTCAAAGCTCGCAGCTGTTCGTTACCAGGCTGCAATTGAAAGGGCATTGGAAGCTAAAATCGCTGAGTTACTGCAATCGCCAGATGTAAGTGAAAGCGAAGTTAAACGTATTCAGTTTTTGAAGACTGCGGTTGTTATATCAGGCGATGGAACCAACGAAGCTGCATATATAACAGCAGCTCGAAGACAAGCAAAAGAACTGGACGCAGTAGAAAACTTTTGTCGTTCATTTGACTTCAATGACCCTGATAAGAAGAACACTGGCGTCGCGTTTTTGATTGTGTGTGACATGTTGTTGACAGGTTTTGATGCACCGATAGAACAGGTCATGTATCTGGATAAGAAGATCACAGAACATACACTTCTACAGGCAATTGCGAGGACAAACCGGGTCAAAAAAGGAAAGAAACGAGGTTATATAGTCGATTATATCGGCCTGACTGAACATCTTACCGAGGCTCTGACACTCTATGCTGCGACAGACGAGCAAGAAGAACTCCGAGAAGGTTTAAAAAGCATTGAGTCGGAAATGCCTGTGCTTGAAGAGCGTTATCAGCGGTTATTACAGTTATTTAAGTCTCATAAGGTTTTAGAAATAGAGCATTTTGTTACTGGTAAATTTGCTCGAATTGAAGAAGACGCGAAAGTTGTTCACGAGGCAGTAAAAGTCCTCAAAGACGAAAAAATTCGCGCTGACTTCGATGTTTACCTGAAAAAGTTTTTAATGAGTTTGGATATCATTTTACCAAACCCACTGGCGCACCCTTATCGTGTTCCTGCAAAGCGTTTTGGTTATATCTTGCGAGTTACTAAAGAACGATATAAAGATACAAGCCTTGATCTTGGGAATGCTGGTGAAAAAGTAAAAACGCTCATCAATGAACATCTTATTAGCTTGGGTATCAACCCCAAAGTAGCGCCAGTTGAGTTGCTTGCCGATGATTTTATCGAGAATCTGAACAAACACTCGGATGGTAACCCAGAAGCAAAAGCCAGCGAGATGGAGCACGCCATCAGAAAGCATTGCACCGTGCATCATGATGAAGATCCTGCTTTCTATAAAAGCTTGTCCGAAAAGGTGGAAAACCTAATAGACCGTTATCAAGAAGATTGGGAACGGCTAGCAGAAGAGTTAGAAAAACTGCGCGGAGAGGCGCTTGCTGGGCGTAAAGCTGGTGAGGAAGGCATGAGCAAGGAAGCAACGACATTCTATGAGCATATAGCGAATGAGGCGTTTCCTGATGGGAATGTGCCGTCGGATGCTAAACCAACCATGAAAGTGTTAATGGAAGGTATTGTCGAAATTCTTCAAGATGATATTGGCAGTATTGATTACTGGAACAATAGCGATAAACAACGACGAACGCGTAGCCAGATTAAGCAGGCAATTACGTTATCCGGGTTAACTCAATTGAAAACAAACAGAGAGCGCGTCGCAGTGGAAATTATGAAGTTAGCCAAAAACCGGCATGATGCATTGTTGACGGGGACCAGCGAATGAATGCACGTCGAGTAAGAGATATTGATTATCACCTTCTCCCTGGCTCAGAAAGAAAAACAACAGATATTGTCATTGAGAGAAATGGTGTAGTTGCTGTTCGCCCCCCAATTCACTTCACACCTGAGCAGGTGGACGCAGTTGTAGAAAGTAAGCGAATGTGGATTTACCGTAATCTTGCAGAATGGCGAGATCTCAACGCAAGCGCAGTCGCCAGAGAATGGGTAAATGGTGAAACGTTTTTGTATTTAGGCCGAAGCTATCGACTGTCGCTAGTCTCAGGTCAAAAGCGGCACATAATGCTCAAAGAGGGCCGCTTTTGTTTGTCTCGAGATCTCATTGACCAGGGTGGAACACAAGCAGCAGAGTCAGCATTCGAGCTGTTTTACACCGACAAGGGCCATCAACGAATTTCCGACAGGGTAAAATATTATGCCCCAAAGGTTGGTGTTCAGATACAAAGTATCAACGTGAAGGACATGGGATTCAGATGGGCTACATGCAGCAACAAGGGGGCACTTAGCTTCCACTGGAAGTGCATGATGGCCCCTCCTAAGATCATCGACTACATCATAGTTCACGAACTCTGTCATATGCATCATCGCAACCACTCCGATGCCTTCTGGAATGAAGTAGATAAAGTGATGCCGGACTACCGCGAACGCAAAGAGTGGTTGAGGAAGAACGGCGCAGGATTAAGCATATAAAAAAAGGGGGAGCTTGTGCTCCCCCTCGAATGGATTGGTCTCGAGCCTTTCCGGGAACTACCCTCAGTCGAAAGGTGAGACCGTTTTTTTCCGAATCAAAAACCTAAGTACATAAGGTCTTTGATTTAAAACTGTTGATAGCCCGAGTATATCAGAAAAATTGGAAGTAGCAACATGAGAATCGACAAGCACCTCAATAGACAAGGATTGACCCCCCGCCAGCTTTTTTTTATTGAATGCTGGTCAAGTCTCGCCAACAGAAACAACATAGACACAGACAGAGTAACTTTCAATAATCCTTTGAATGGTATCATTGAGCTGTTGGAGCTTTACAAAATCGGCGATAAGTATAGAGCTCCACAGAAGAGGAGCCATGTTGCAATTGAGCTGTTTGAAATTATTGAAAATGACATTTGCCTTCGTGCCCCTGAATTTAATGAAATCCCCAACCAAATATTGAGTTTGTTTAAGCTAAACCCTTCTGGCCAGAGAGACTTAAGAAATCTTGAAGAAAAGAATAATCTCGTTGTTAGCTTCTTGAGGCAGTTAAAAATACTGATTGAAGAACACTATGTTAAATCTTCCGTAAATATTTTAAGGGACCGTTTAACTGCTTCAAATGATATTGATGAAGCAGAGGGAGATAAAATCTACCAAATCACCAACATGTTGATGAGTACACTCCTCACAATTGGAATGCCTCTTTCTGAATGCTACTTGTTGTATAAGAACTTCCTAATGAAGCGATTCAGAAAACTACCAGACGGTACAGAAAACCTTATTGAGTTTGTCGAATGCTTTGATGCATTTGCGGGAAAAATTAATAACTCGAGTCAATGCATGAGGGTATCACTAAAACTTGTCAGTCAGCGATTGTACACTCTCATTGAGAGCTCAGATAGTAAGACAAATTTTCAAAACTGTGAGTTTGTTTTAATTGAACATCGAAGACGAAATACAGTTGCAGTCAATATCAAAATTGAAGCGATTTCTTATAGCGCTGCGAGAGCAAAAGCAGAAGTCGACTTGAACAACGCCTTAGATATCATTGCATATATGATGAATCGTTCGGATATCCAAGTAGAGAAAGAATATAGTGTTTGTACCCTTCATGAAAATAATGAGCCCGCCAATATAAAAACACTCATCGACTTTGCATCACCACTTGTAAACGCATCCGATCGCCTAAGTTTCAGTGAATTTAATCTATTCATTAAAACGATATCTCACCTGCATGACATTGCTGATGAAAAAACAATCAACAAGGTGAACTCCTCTTTCAGGTTTTACCAAAACGGAATCAATGAGACGAGTCAAGAAAGTAGATTCACTGCTATCTGGTCTGCTTTGGAATCACTTACATTAGGAGTGCATGATGACTCTTTGTCCCATGATCAGCACGTTATTAAAAGTGTTCTTCCCTGTATTGGGCTCGATTATCCAGTCAAACAACTTTATGCATTGAGAGGCGTAGCAAAAGAGCTTCGTTGGCAAACAGTAGAAAATGATAATTCTTCTGTAGACTTTAAAACAGTGAATTTGGGAGAAATGTACAACGCCCTAAAAGATCAGGATATTGTTCAACAGTTACAAGTTGCACTTCAAGACTATCCTTATGCAAGATTTAGGTTCAATAAATTTATTTCCAAGTGCAAAAATCCATATGAGATAGGCTGCAAAATACAAGAGCATCGAAACAAAGTAGAGCTTCAAATTCATAGACTTTATCGAGTCCGAAATGCAATTATTCATAATGCCTCGTTGCATGATCGACTTGATATGCTTGTAGTCAATTTGGAACACTATCTTAGAAGCACATTGAATGCGATGGTATACACAATGAATAACGCTCCAAGCATCGCAACGCCTGAAGAGGCATTTAATAGATACCAACATCTATCTGACGAGATTCTTGTGCAATTGGATCCTTCATTTTTACTATCAGGAAAAAAGAAAGATGCAAAACAGAAAGAAATACTGAATGGAAATATTCGTCATATAGATCAAAAGTTAGTGGCCTGGCTATCGATGCACTCATAGAGAAATAAAAATTTGGATTTTACTTTGATGAAAGTCTACATAGCAAACTTTGGCGAACAGAATTACGAATGGTCTGTTTGCAAGGAAAAGTCGACAGTTGCAACAATGAATGATGTTGATGCCCAGCCACTTTGGGAGCAAGGTAAAAAAGAAGAATACATATCGTCAAGAATTAAAAACGACAAATCCGCTGCGGGCAAAGTACCAACAAGAGCGGTTGCTTCTCGTTGGTTTAATCTTATGACGACCGTCTCAACCACATCGGGCGACATTTGGATCCACAAGGACGGTGAAAAGCTTTTTTGGACAATATCGAAGGACGAAGCTCCACATTTTGTTGAGAAAAAAGAACCCGTAGGGAGAAAGCGGGAAGTTGTTGTGTGTCACAAACCTTGCCATCAATGGTCTGACCGAACTGAAAAAGGTGACCAACTTTTATGGCGAGCTCTTCATCCTAAAGCAAAGGACTTCTTATCTACGGAAGCCACATTGCAAAAGCTTGGCGACGACAACGCTGAATATGCAATTGCCCTAATAAAAGGAAATGACTTATCTCCGTGGCATGGACGAGAGCTCTGGCGAAAGAAAAACGGACTTGCGGCAAACGAATATAGTCCTGTCACCAGCGCATCGAACGTTCAAAAAATCGCGTGTCGCATCTCAATTGAGCAAAGAATGGCTCACACAGCATTAAAAACCACTCAACAAGCAAACGGGCAATTACAAGAAAGAAGTGTCAAGAACAAAGAGTTCCGATTTCGAAATGAATTAGAACTTGAGCAGCATATAGTCGATTTGATTGATTTACAGGACGGAGTCTGCGTGCTCACAGGTCTGCCTTTGGAAATGGATGAAGTGCATGGCGACAGCGAGTTATTCTGCTCATTAGACAGAATTGACAGTGATGGGCATTACGAAGCAGGTAACTTACAAGTAGTTTGTCGCTTTGCAAATCGTTGGAAGGGTTCATCCGATGATGATAATTTCAGAAGAATAATCGCTCTTATTAAAGAATTCGAATAATCTTTAAGCAAAATTCCAATGCCAATCATTACCAGCGCCGTCTGGAAATGCCGGTACTTTGGTGGCTCCAAGAACATTCTCAAAAAATGTCGGATACCGAGGGTTTGTTGAACGCTCTTTAAACAAAATCTGAGTAACAAAAAGCTCTTCGTTCACGACGTTTTTGAGTGCAAAAGCAAGCCTTTTACCAATACCTATTCCCTCTAATTTCCTATTAAGCGCAAAGTGACCTATTTCTAGTTGATTGTTAACAGTGTCATAAACAATTGATTGAATCCACGCGACGTCAAAACCATCTAAATTAATTGTGATATCTTCTAGCGAGAACTTCTTAGTATGAGCTATATATGGATACCTTGGCATATCAGAGCTTATATGGTTGGCAATAATATCTTCGGGAAACAGTAATAACTTGTTAACTACTATCGCGAACCTGTCTTTCTCGGAGAGAATCAAACTTCTTAAAGTGGTACGAATATCCATTTCAAAAATCCCAACAAACTGTTTTTATTTCGACATTATATCACATGTTGGGTCATCGATTTTATCTTGATGTGTTCTTATCAAGTTTTATTTTATCCAGCGTCAGATTTATAATAACTGTGATACCTGATCAGTAAGTTGTTGGTGCGCTGCTATTCTTTCCTCATAGAAAGCGTCTCGATTGTATATACCCTCAACCCCCTTCTTTACATGATTGATACTCTTTTCTGCGACTTCATACCTAACACCATTTTTTGACATTAAAGTGCGTGTCGTACGACGAAGATCATGAATTACAAAATATTCGATTCCGACATCTCCTAGCACGTTACCAGTGCTCGACTTACCTTTACCTGTTTTTCGTAAGCGTAACGCGAACCACACAACCGGCCAAGATAATTGACGCTAGGATGTGAGCTCGATATTCCAGGGCAGTAAGTGGTCGATATTATCGCTGTCGTTAATGAGTGGCCACTGCTTGAACAGGCTCATCAGGTAGTCAATCGGTTGCAGTCCGTTGGCTTTGGCGGTTTCTACCAAGCTGTACAGCATCGCACTGGCATCCGCTCCACCGTAGGTATTGGCAAACAGCCAAGCTTTGCGACCAATCACGAACGGTTTGATAGCGCGCTCAGCGCGGTTGTTATCGATATTAATGCGTCCGTCGGTTAAATACACTTGCAACTTCGACCATTGGTTCAATGTATATTGCACGGCTTTGCCTATCACGCTCGTCGGTGGCACTTGGTTTAACTGCGTATCAAGCCACTCTTTCAAGTCGCTCATTACAGCTGCGGATTCGCTTTGCCGTGCATGCAAACGCTCATCCGCTGACTTATCAGCCATCAGCCGTTCAACACGGTACAGCTTTTGAATAAACGCAATCGCAACATCTGCTTTACCGGTTTTCTTTTTCCCCTGCACGGTTTTGGCGTCCACGAACTTACGTCTGGCATGTGCCCAGCAACCGGCAAGGATAGCATCAGTTTGCTCGTAACCTTGATAGCCGTCCACTTGCAATGGCCCACGGTAACCCTGCAGGAAGTCCTTCGGATGTGACCCGCCGCGACCATCCTGGTAGTCATACAGTACGATGTTGGGTGGTGATGAGGTATTACCGGGCGGCGGCTTATCTGTGCCGCAACCATACACCCACATGTAGGATTTTCTTTTCTCAGACTGGATGACTTTTATTGTTGTCTCGTCCGCCCACAGCACAGGCTGTTGCACGAGAAGGTCATGCATGCGCTGGTACAGTGGCTCAAGTTTTTGACTCACCGCTACCAACCAACGGCTCATGGTCTGGCGACTGATATCGGCGCCGAACTGCTTGAACATGGCTTCCTGGCGATACAGCGGCAGGCCATACTGGAACTTCGCTGTAATGATTTGGGCCAGTAAGCTTGGCGTAGTGATGCTTTTTGGCAGCATGCTTGCCGGCACCGGTGCCTGCTTTATCCTGGTTTCAGTGCCTTGCTGCTCACAAGTGCGGCAGCTGTATTTAGGTCGAATATGTCGAGTCACCTGCATCTTAGCCGGGATGAAGTCGAGCTTCTCGCTGACATCCTCGCCCATGCGATGCATGTCCGTGCCACAGCATTCGCAGGTTTTATCGTCATCGCTGATATCGTGAATGACTTCTTTACGCGGCAATGATGCATCGAGTCTGGCACGGCGCGGTAGTTTTCGGGTGTAGGCAACGTGTTGTTCGACAGCGACCTCTTCCTCATCAGGATTGAGGATGTCTTCCACTTCGTTGAACAAGTCGCCTTGACCCGGAAGACCTTCAGCACTGGCCGCAAAACGCTTTTTCAGCTCAAGCTGCCATTTTTCAAATAACTGATAGAAGTCACGCTTCCAGCGCTCACTTTCTTGTTGCAGGCGAGCCTTCTCAGCCTGCTGCTCAAGCAGCATAGCTTTGAGTGCTTCAACATCGTCTGGAAGTGTGTTTGCATCAATCTTTTTCATGCGGTCATTATACCGCATAAATCGGCGCTAAACCGCAACAGATAAAGGCTTTCTTAGACCGATTAGTGATCGAAAAATCATGGTTTATGCTTGATCCCTATATGAAAAAAACGATCATGTTATCGAGCTAAAATGCAGTGGTTGATGGCCTTTCATCAGGGTAATATCCAGGCCATCCAAAAGCCATGCCCATTGCTGCTCAGTCAGGGAAATGGTGCTGCCTGACATCTTTTTCGGCCATTTGAACCTGGCTTTCTCAAGACGCTTGTACCACAAGCAAAAGCCTGTTTTATCCCAATACAGAGCCTTGAGCTTATCGCGTTGGCGATTGCAAAAAATAAATAGCGCACCACTGAACGGTGAGAGCGCCATTTCACTCTCTACAATGGCACTCAAGCCATTAATGCTTTTACGAAAGTCGACCGGCGCCTTGTGTAAGTAAATTGCCGGTGGCTCAACGAACATCTTCATGCGCTGAGCTCTTTGACCAATTGCGCGACCCAACGCGGTGATACCGACAACGGCAACACCAATTCGGTTTGGCCAAGACGAAGCTGCAAGGTTTGCTGCGCGGTGACCGACTGAGGCACCGCTAGAGCAAAGCTCGTGTCATTATCTTCAGCTTCGCGCTTAAGCTCTGCTCGACGTTGACTGAAGTAGGCAGAATTTATGCCGCGTGGCTCACAAAAGTCTTTCTGACTCAGGTTGCTTTGTTCAAATTCAGCAATGAGCTCACGCCATTGCTCGCGAGTTCGGTATGCTCGGCTCATGATGCTACCACCTTATTGGTTAAACTTGATGGTAGCCTATGGCTTTAAACTATGACTGAATAGGTGTGGTTCGAGTTACGCTTACTGTTTTTCTGCCAAATAGGTTGGTTAGAGCATGATTCAACGTATCATCTGATATGTAGCCTCTATTCCCTTTTTTACCTGCTCTGCGTGCAGGGAAGACAAAGTCTGAATCACCCGCTCTGATTTTTAGTTCTCCAAACCATTTGACAACTTGCGTAGGTAAAGGAATATCAATCGCGTGTTTATTCTTTGCTCTTTCTTGTGATAGTCGCCACACCTTATTTTTGAAATCGAGCTCTTTCCATCGTAATCCGATTAATTCCCCCTTCCTTACACCTAAAACAATCAATAAGGCTACTGCTAAAAGGTTTTCACGAATAAAATGAACTTGATTGTTTTTCATTACTTGAAAAACAATCTTTAGCTCTTTTAAAGATAAAACTCTATCTCTTGATTTCTCTTGTCCACCCGCATGCTTGGCTCTAAATGCATTGGCTGGGTTATGATGCATTAGACCAAGGGTCACCCACTATGTCAGCCTAGTTGTCCAGTTGGCAATTTCGCCATTAATTAATAAACAGTGGGCGGCATAGGTTCATGTATGCCACGTTATTCCGAAGAGCGTAAAGCAGCAACGCTCAAAAAATTATTACCGCCACAGAGTCGCTCTGTAAATTCTGTGGCTGATGA